>NZ_RZRX01000058.1:0-27801 GCF_003997405.1 Mesorhizobium sp. M2A.F.Ca.ET.042.01.1.1 | reverse complement strand
CCCCTGTCGACGCTGATCAACAATGCCGGCGTGTCGGTCATTTCGCGTGGCGACCCGCTCGACGTGACGGAGGAGAGCTACGACCGCTGCCAGGCAATCAACACCAAGGCGCAGTTCTTCCTGTCGCAGCGTTGGGCCAGGCGGCTGCTTGCCCGCGAGCGCGATGACGACCGCTTCTACAGCCTGATCAACGTCTCTTCCTCCAATGCCACGGCGGTGGCGGAGCCGCGCGCCGAATATTGCGTGTCCAAGGCCGGGTCCGCGATGGTCAGCCAGATCTTCGCCGTCCGCCTCGGCCGCGAGAACATCGCCGTCTACGACATCAGGCCTGGCCTGATCGAAACAGCCATGACCAAGGCGGTCAGCGAGACTTACCAGCGCCGCATCGACCAGGAGGGGCTGACATTGATCCGCCGCCTCGGCAAGCCGGAAGATGTCGGTCGCGTCATGGCGACGCTCGCCACGGGCGAGCTGCCCTATACGACCGGCCATGTCATTGCCGTCGACGCGGGCATGCTGGTGCCGCGGTTCTGACTGCGGCGTATCGTCAGGGAGAACGCCATGATCATCCAACTGCCGGATAACACAGGCAGACTTTCCGACTACCGGCTTCAGGGCAAGACGATTCCGGCCGCGCGATTGCCCTCCGATGCGCCACGTACCGTGCTGTCGGCGGCCCATGTTGTGGCGGATCCTTTCGGCTTCAGCGATCCCGGCGGTCCCGCCGCCATCGACTGGAAGGCCACGATGGCATTCAGGCGCCATCTTCACGGCCTCGGCCTCGGCATCGCCGAGGCGATGGACACCGCGCAGCGTGGCATGGGCCTCGATTGGCCTTCGGCCTTGGAGCTGATCCGCAGGACCAGGAGCGAGCTGCCCGACGCGCTCGTCTTCAACGGCGCCGGCACCGATCAGCTCGGACCGGCCGATGCACGCACGCTCGACGATGTTCGCCGAGCCTATTTCGAGCAGCTCGAGGCCATCCAGAAGGTCGGCGGCAGATTGATCGTCATGGCCAGCCGGGCATTGGCGGCCGTGGCGCGTTCGCCCGAGGATTATGTTTCGATCTATGGCGATGTGCTCGCGCGCTGCGACAGGCCGGTGATCCTGCACTGGCTGGGAGAGATGTTCGATCCGGCCCTCAAGGGTTATTGGGGAGCCGCCCGCTTCGAGGACGCGCTCGAGACGGTCTTGGCGATCATCGGAAACAACACCGCCAGGATCGACGGCATCAAGATTTCCCTCCTCGACAAGGAGAAGGAAATCGCGATGCGCCGTCGTCTGCCCGTCGGCGTGAAGATGTATACCGGCGACGACTTCAATTATCCGGAGCTGATCGCGGGTGACGAACAGGGGTTCTCGCATGCCCTGCTTGGTATCTTCGATCCCTTGGCGCCGGCCGCCGCTTACGCCATCGACCGGCTCGGCCAGGGCGACACCCAAGGGTTCCACGCCGCGCTGGACCCGACCGTGCCGCTCGCGCGCCTGATCTTTCGACCGCCCACCCAATACTACAAGACGGGGGTCGTGTTCCTTGCCTGGCTGAACGGGTTCCAGGATCATTTCATCATGCTGGGAGGCGCCCAGTCGATGCGGCCGCTGCCCTATTTCGTGGAAGTGTTCAAGCTGGCCGACGGCTGCGGCCTCCTGGCGAATCCCGAGCTGGCGGCCGCACGCATGCGCAAGCTGCTTGCCCTTTATGGTCTTTGAGCGGAACCATGCGCGACTTGACGAGGAACCATTCCGCGCTGGCGCTCAATACGGCGACGCTCGGCCACAATCTCGACGGTCACGGCGCGGGCTGGTCGGTCGAGCGAGTCGTCGATGCATGCGCGGAGCGCGGCATACGCGGCATTGTCTTCTGGCGTCGCGAAATCGGCGGCCGTGCCGTCGAAATCGGCGAGCGGGTTCGCGCGGCCGGCCTGAGTGTCGTCGGCCTGTGCCGCGCGCCTTACCTCACCGGCCCGCTTGCGCTGCCCGGCCGCGCGGCGATCATGGACGATTTCCGCGCCGCGATCGACATGGCCGCCGGTCTCGGCGCGCCTGTCCTGACCATCGTTTGCGGTGGGGTCGAGCCAGGAACGAAAGGCATCGGCGAGAGCCTCAAGCTGGTCGCTGACCGTGTCGCCGAAGCTGCAGCCTACGCGGCAGTCAGAAGCGTTCGCCTGGCTCTGGAGCCGCTGCATCCGGTTTATGGTGGCGACCGCTCCTGCCTGGTGACGATGCGCGACGCGGTCGATCTTTGCCTTGCCATTGATGCGCCCAACGTTGGCGTCGCGGTCGACGTCTACCACGTCTGGTGGGATCGCGCGCTCGCCGGCGAATTGCTGCGGGCCGGGCCGAAACGCATTTTCGGCTATCACCTGTGCGATTGGCTGGCGCAGACACGCGACGTGCTCCTGGACCGCGGCATGATGGGAGACGGCGTGGCCGACCAAAAGGCGATCCGCGCGGCGGTGGAAGCGGCCGGCTACGACGGGCCGTGCGAGGTGGAGGTGTTCTCGGCGCAGAACTGGTGGAAGCGCGACCCCGGGGACGTGCTGGACGCCTGCGTGGAGCGCTTCCGCTCCGTTTGTTGAAGACAGAGGCTGGATAGCCGGGCAGCGCTCGAAGCCAGGACTGTTCAGCAGTCAGCCGCCGCCTCGCGAAACAGACTCCTACCGCGTTCAGATCGGGCCTGAGATCAGTCTCCCGACCGGCGGCCCTTTTCCCGGAAGGCTGCCAGGCCCGCCCGAAGGTCGTCGCTGCCGGCGGCGATACGTCCGGCAAACGCATCCAGGACACGCTCCCGTTCCTCGCCTTCGGCAGCGTTGATGAGCATCTTGGCGAGCTCCGTCGCGGTAGCGGACCGGCTTGCAACGATAGCTGCAAGTTCCTCGGCCGCCGCGAGGCCGTCACCCTTGCCGACGACCTTGTCGACAAGCGACAATCTCAAGGCCTCGTCGGCGGAATAGACCTCGCCGAAGAGCGACATGCGCCGGATCAACTGGGCGCCGAAACGGCGAGCTGTGCGCTGGGTGCCTGACCAGCCCGGTATGATCCCGAGGCCGGTTTCAGGCAGACCGATGCGGGCGTGGCTCTCGGCGATCCGATAGTCGGCGCAGGCCGCAAGTTCCAGGCCTCCGCCGAGGCAATGGCCGTTGAGGACGGCAATGACCGGTTGCGAAAGCCTGGCGAGAGCGTCTAAGCCGGCATGGCCGTCGCGGATCCAGTGGCGCGCGAACTCCGCCGGGTCGAGCGCGCTCCAGGCGGCGACGTCGCCGCCCGCGCAGAAGGATTTCTCGCCCTCGCCGGTCAGGATCAGCACCTTCGCCGCGGAACGCTCCACCGCCCTGCACAGCGGCACGAGCGCATCGACCATCGCGGCATCGAGCGCATTGAGCTTCTCAGGCCGGCGGATGGTCATACGCGCGACCGCTCCGTCGAAGCTGAGGTCGAGACGGGGATCGCTCACAGACGCAACCCAATCGGCTGGTCGAGGAACAACGCCGCGTCCATCAGCTTCAGTGCCGGCGAGACCGCGAGAGGAGCCGCCGCCTGCCGAAGGATGTCGCGTTCCAGGTCGAGCCCGGGGGCTATCTCGGTGACGACCAGGCCGTCGGCGGTCAGGCGGATGACGCATCTTTCCGTGACATAGGTGACGTCCTGGCCCTGGCTGACGGCGCGCGCGCCTGAGAAGCTGACCTGGTCCACCTTCGGGACGACCTTTGCGACCTTGCCTTCCTTGTCGATGACCAGCTTGCCGTTCTCCAGCCGCATCTTCGCGCCGGCGTTGAAGTTGCCGGAGAACACGATCTTGCGTGCCCGCGAGGTGATGTCCACGAAGCCGCCGGCGCCGGCGGTGCGATGCGGCGTCGAGGAAAGACGCGAGACGTTGACGGATCCGTCGGAGCCGATTTCGAGGAACGACAGCAAGGAGCAGTCGAAGCCTCCGGCCTGGAAGTAGGTGAAAAGGTGCGGCGAGGCGACGAAGGCCTCCGCGTTGGAAGCGCAGCCGAACTTGAAGTCGAGCAATGGCACGCCGCCCACCGGCCCTTGCTCGATCACCCAGGTAACGGCGCCGTGCAGGCCCTCTTCGATCAGGATGCGAGGCACGTTGGCCGAGATTCCGAAGCCGATATTGACCGCCCAGCCCGCTCGAAGCTCCTGCGCGACGCGGCGCGCTATGACCTTGGAGACATTGTATTCCGGGGTGCGGAACGTGTGCAGCGGCCGGAACAGTTCTCCCGATATGGCCGGATCATAAGCCGTCGCCGTGGTCTGCAGCTGGTCCGGCGCCTCGACGATGAAATCCACCAGGATACCGGGCACATGCACATCATGCGGCCGCAGCGTGCCCTGAGCCGCGACGCGCTTGACCTGGGCAATGACGATGCCGCCGCAGTTGCGCGCCGCAAGCGCCATTTCCATGGCGCCGAGCGTCGCGCCTTCCTGCTCGAAGGTGAGGTTTCCCTTCTCGTCGGCGGTAGTCGCGCGGATGATCGCCACATCCGGCCGGAGCGGAGGGAAGTGAAGCCAGGTCTCGCCGTTGAATTCGACGCGCCGCACGATTGGCGCCTTCCGGGCCGAAGCGTTCATGGCTCCGCCCTCGAGCATCGGATCGACAAATGTGCCCATGCCGACCTTGGTCAACACACCCGGACGCTGCGCCGCGCCCTCGCGCAGCATGTCGAACACGATTCCGGAGGGGAAGTTCCAGGCCGCCACGTCCTCGGCCAGGATACGCTGCCAGATCAGCGGCGGCTCGGCGTTGGTCGGTCCTGAGGGATATGAGCCACCGATTATGCGACTGATCAAGCCCGGCAGGGCAATGTGATCGACCCCCTTGGTGCCGAACATGTCGCCGGCGGCAATCGGATGGATGGTGGTGATGTTGCGCGGCGCCCCTTCGGCCGCGAAACGTTTGCCAAGGGCTTCCAGCACGGCATCCGGGCAAAGCAGACCGGACGACGAATTGACCGCTACCACCGCTCCGTCGCCTATCGCGGCGACAGCCTCCGCTGCGGACCTGACCTTGCTCACGCTACCTCTCCATAAGGCTTGGCAATAAGTAACTAGATAGTTATAAACGTGATATAGCCGCCTGCGGCTTGCAAGGCAAGCTCCGCGCCAACGGCAACCAGCGGGAGGATTTTTATGAACATCATGTTCCAAAAGACGAACCAGCGGATGTTTGGAACTTTCCCTCTTAAGGGGGATACGCTGCGCGCTGCGATCGCGGCTGCGATCGATGCGGGTTACCGCGCGTTCGACACGGCTCAGGCCTATGGCAATGAAGCCGACACGGGCCTGGCCTTGGCCGAGAGCGGCATAGCCAGGGACGAGCTCTGCATCACGACAAAGGTCACGGTTGAGAACTTCTCGCGGGAACGGTTCATCCCATCGGTAGAACAGTCCTTGCGGGATCTGAGGTTGGATCGCGTCGACATCCTTTTGCTTCACTGGCCGACGCCGGGAGGCGACATCGAGCTTTCCCTGGAACTGCTTCAGGAAGCTCAGGAGCAGGGTTTCGCCGGCACCATCGGCGTTTCGAATTACACAGCGGCGATGATGCGCCAGGCGAGGCAGATCACCGGCGTGCCGCTCGTGACCAATCAGGTGGAATTCCATCCGCTGCTTGACCAGCGCAAGCTGCTGGCGGCCGCGAGTGAAACGGGTATCCCGCTTTCGTCCTACTGCTCGGTCGCGCGCGGCGAGGTCTTCAAGCACCCGCTTTTCGCCGACATCGGCGCCACATACGGCAAGTCAGCTGCCCAGGTCGTGCTGCGCTGGATCCTGCAGAAGGGTTTGCCGATCAACACGATGTCCACCAAGCCGGACAACATCCGCTCCAATTTCGACGTGATGGACTTCACCTTGTCGAGTATCGACATGGACCGCATCGACGCCCTGAATGCCGTCGGTTATCGCGTTGTCGGGAAGCGGCTGATCCCCTATGCGCCGGATTTCGACGCCTGAGCGCGCGAACAGGAAGATGCTAGCGGTTGCCTCGGATCAGGTCCGACGCATGCTCGCCGATCATGATAGTCGCCGCGTTGGTGTTTGACCCCACAAGCGACGGCATCACCGAGCTGTCGCATATGCGAATGCCGTCGAGCCCATGCACGCGCAGTTGAGGGTCCACCACGGACAACGCGTCCTTCCCCATCTTGCAGGTGCAGGTCGGGTGATACGAGGTGCGGCCGTAGCGTCGCGCATAGGCTTCATAGTCTGACTGCGAGCGCACATTTGTGTCAGGGAAACGCAGTTCCTTGATGAATTTTCGCAGCGAAGGCTGATTGAATATCTCCCGGCTGATCTTGATGCCTTCGACCGACACTCTGAGGTCGTCCGGGTCCGCGAGGAAATTGGGATCGACGACCGGATTGTCGCGCGGATCCGGCGAACGGAGCGTCACGCTCCCACGCGATTTCGGACGCAGCGTGTAGCTGTTCAACGTGATGCCGGACGATCCCTTCGGAACCGACGGCACGCCCGCTTCCGCGCCGGCTCCTGCCAGGAAGTGGAACTGCAGATCGGGAACCGCTCCGGCATTGTTCCCCGAGGAATTCCAGAAGGCGCCGCCTTCGACCACGTTCGACGTTATCGGTCCGGTCTTGAACAGCATGTATTGGATGCCGGCCCACAGCATCCAGTGGGTCTTGTTGTACTTGTCGAGTGAATCGTGGCCTTTCAGCTCGGCCACGATGTCGATGCCGAAATGGTCCTGGAGGTTCTGCCCGACGCCCGGCAGGTCCTGGATCGTCTCGATACCATGTTGACGCAGGTGATCCGCAGGGCCGACGCCGGACAGCATCATCAGCTTCGGCGTTCCGATCGCTCCCGAGGCGACCAGCACTTCGCTGTCGGCATTTATGATCTTCAGCGAGCCGCCGACCGAGCATTCGACGCCAACGGCCCGGCGGCCTTTGAAGACGACGCGGTGGACCAGCGCCCCCGTGATCAGCGTTAGGTTCGGGCGAGCCAGGGCAGGCTTGAGGTAACCCACGGCGGCCGAGCAGCGGCGGGCGTTGCGCGTCGTGGTCTGGTAGATGCCCGTGCCTTCCTGCTTCGCGCCGTTGAAATCCGGATTATAGGGCAGCCCGTATTCCTGGCAGCTCTGGACGAAGGCGCGCGAGACGACGTTCGGATCGGGTATGTTCGACACGCCGAGCGGTCCGTCGGTGCCGTGGAGGCTGCCGGAGAATATGCTGTTGCCCTCGGAACGAAGGAAGTACTTGCGCACGTCCTTGAACGCCCAGCCGTCCGCGCCTTCCTCGTTCGCCCACCGGTCGTAGTCGGTCTCGTGCCCGCGTGTGTAGACCTCGGCATTGATCGACGAGCCGCCGCCCAGCACCTTTGCCTGCGCGTAGAGGATCTCGCGATTGTCCGCGTGCTTCTGCGGAGCCGTCACCAGGCCCCAGGTGAGCGGTCCGGTGGTCATTTTGGCGAAGCCGACCGGCATATGGATCAGCGGGTGGCTGTCCTTGCCGCCAGCCTCGATTATGCAGACGCGGACTGCCGGATTCTCGGACAGGCGCGCGGCAAGAACGCAGCCCGAAGAGCCTGCGCCGACGATCACATAGTCGAAACCTGTCGTCATCACTTGATCCAGTGCGTACGCTTGCCGACCTCGATGTGGACGGACTTCACCTGTGTGTATTCCTCCACGCCGTACATTCCGGCCTCTCTTCCCCAGCCGGACTGCTTGAACCCGCCGAGCGGCATTTCCGGCCCCCCGGCCATGATCGTGTTCACCCAGAGCCGGCCGGCGCGCACGCGCCGCGTCACCACCAGCGCCTTGTCTATGTTCTTTGTCCACACACTGGCAGCCAGGCCATACACCGTGTCGTTGGCGAGGCCGATGGCCTCCTCGACCGTATCGAAATGGAAGGACGACAGGACGGGCCCGAAGATTTCATCGCGGGCAATCGACATTTCGGGCGTGACTCCGGAAAACAGTGTCGGCGCGATATACTGACCGCCGCCGAGATTCAGGGCGTGCCCGCCGGCGACAAGCGTTGCCCCTTCTGCCTTGCCCTTGTCGATATAGCTCAGGATGCTCGAATTCTGCGCATCGGTGGTGATGGCTCCCACCTGCGTCTTCGTCTGCAGCGGATCGCCGACGACGATCCTGGCCATCTTGGCGGCAAGGATTTCCTCGAACTCGCGAGCGACCGAGCGCTCCACGATGACGCGGCTCGACGACACGCAGCACTGGCCCGTGTTGAAGCTTATGCCGAAGGCCGCGCCGTCCGCCGCGTCCTCGAGGTCGCTGTCCGCAAAGACGATGATCGGATTCTTGCCGCCCAGTTCCAGGCCGAGTTTCTTGAAGTTCGAATCGGCCGCCGCATGGACGCATGAGCGTCCGACGGATGTCGAACCGGTAAAGGACAGCATGTCGACATCGGGATGCTCGCTCAGGGCCTGGCCAATCGTCCGGCCCGATCCGGTGACGACGTTATAGACGCCGTCCGGCGCGCCGGCTTCGGACAGGATCTCGCCGAGCAGCAGCGTGGTTGCCGACGTGACCTCCGAAGGCTTGACGACCACGGTGCATCCGCTGGCAAGGATGAAGGGAATGCGCTCGCACAGGATCAGGAATGGGAAATTCCAGGGCGTGATCAGCCCGACCACGCCGACCGGCTCGCGCAGCACCATGCCGAAAAGGCCGTCGCCGAGACTGTTGAAGCTGTCGCCATGCAACAGCCTCGCGGCGCCCGCGCCGACCTCGAAGCAGGCAATGCAGTGATCGATCTCGCCGCGCGCCTGGGAGATCGGCTTGCCATTCTCGAGGACTTCCCAATAGGCGATTTCGTCGCGGCGGCGGCGCACGATCTCGGCCGCCCGCAGCAGCACGCCGGCACGGTCCGCGCCTGGCAGTCCGGCCCACCGGCGATCTTCGAATGCGCGGCGCGCCGCCGCGACGGCGGCATTGAGGTCGTCCACCGTGCATCTGGGCGTGAGCGTCACCGGCACGCCGTGGCCCGGCGACCGGCGCTCGAACAATGCGCCGCCCCGGCGCCAGGATCCGTCCGACCAGAAACCGAATTCGCGTGGTGCATCCGGCAGGGGTGCGCGGTCGGTGAAATCGAGCATGGAATGCCTCCGTTCTGGCGGTGCGCCCGCCGCTCGCGGCAGGCGGGTCGCGCCGGCGCCTAGTTCAATATGATTTGCGTCTTGAGATCCCGGGGCCGCTCGGCCAGGGTCTCGAAGGCGCGCTGGATGTCGTCGAGCGGGAAGTTCGCGCGTGTGAACGCCTCGGTTCGGAAGCGGCCATGCGACAGGAGCGTCAGCGCATCGTGCATGTCTTCGCCCATGCCGGCAACCGAGCCCTTGAGACTGTTCTCCTCGAGTATGGTGCGAAGGATGTCGACCGGCACCGTGTCGTTGGGTCCGGTGAGACCGAAGAAAGCGACATGACCGCCCTTGCGGATGAGCTCGAATGCGAGCGCGTAAAGCCGCGGCGAACCGACGCTCTCGATCACCAGATCCGCGCCGCGACCGCCAGTCCTTTTCAGGACCTCCGCCTTAAGCTGGGCGGGATCGGCGACGGCTGCGTCCGCACCGGCTTCAAGGGCAAGGCGGCAACGGTCTTCCGACAGGTCGGCGACGATGATTGGCGCGGCGCCGCACAGGCGCATCATCTGGACATGCAGATTGCCGATTGGTCCCGCGCCGAGGATCACCACCGACTGGCCGAAACTCGCCTGCGCCTTGCGCGCGGCGCGCACCACGCAGGACACCGGCTCCGTCAGGGCAAGCACCTCACCCGGCACATCGTCCGGAGCCGGTATGACAAGCCTGGCCGGCACGCACACATATTCGGCGAAGGCGCCTTCGCGGCCGATGCCCACCTGCGTCATCGACGGGCAGTTGAGGATCTCGTTGCGGCGACACCAATAGCACTGGCCGCAGCCGATATTGATGTCCGCGACGCAGGTCGTGCCCGGCTTGATATGCTTCACACGCTCGCCTGTCGCGGCGACCGTCCCGGCAAACTCGTGGCCCGGCACCAACGGCAGCCGGTCGGCCGCATAGTGACCGTTGAACATATGGATGTCCGTGCCGCATATGCCGGTCCGCTGGACACGGATCAAGGCGTCGTCAGGTCCCATCTCCGGAACGGCGACCTCGCGCAGATCGAAACGGTGCGGAGCGGTCAGGACGGCGGCGCGCATTGTTGCCATCTTACTTCACCGTGCGAAGCTTGGAGCGGTCGATGGTCAGGGCGATGGCCGCGATCAGCACCAGGCCGAAAACCATCTGTTGCTGCGTCGCCGCGATGCCGAAATAGAGCATCGACGCGCGGATGACCGCCACGATCAGCGTGCCGATCGCGGTATTGAGCACACCGCCGACGCCGCCTGTCAGTGGTGTTCCGCCGACAAGCACCGCGACGATGGCCGGCAGCAGGAAGCCGTTGGCGATCGTCGGCGCGCCGCCCGACAGCTTGACGGAGAACAGCAGCCCGGCCACCGCGGCCAGCCCTCCGGATATCGCAAAGGCGAGGATTTTGTAGCGGGCGACGTTGAGACCGGACGCGGCCGCGGCCAGTTCGCCGGCGCCCACGGCTTTCAGCGCGCGGCCGAGGACCGTGCGCCGTTCTATGAGCAGGCAGATCGCCAGCAGGCCGATGGCGATGAAGAGCTCGTGCGGCACGATGCCGGTTCGACCGATCATCCAGCCGAACGTCTCGTTGCGCTGGGTGGCGTCCATGTTCAGGGCGCGGTTGCCGGAAAGCCATTGCGCCACCGAAAAGCAGATGCCGCCGACGGCCAGCGTGGAGATGAAGGATGGCACGTACATGCGGGTGGTCAGGTAGCCGGAGAGTGTTCCCAGCATGAACCCGGCAAGGATGCAGAGTCCCGCCACCCAGATCCCCAACGGCGCCAAATAGACCGAGGCGACGACGGTGATCATGTTCGCCATCGACTGTGCCGACAGGTCGATGCCGCCGATGTAGATCGCGAAGGTCAGTCCCAGCGCCATGATGAACAGCGGCACGATATCGCCTGCAAGGCTCAGCAGATTGGCGGGCTTGAGGAAGCTCGGATCGGCGATGCCGACGATCGTGACCAGGACCAGGAGGGTAATCCAGGGGAAGTGCGGCTTAAGGCGTTGGATGTCCATGGAGGCCCCTCAGATCATGTAGTGCAGAAGGTCGTAGAGCGTCGGCTTGGAACCGGGCACGCAGTCGAAGCGCTTCTGGATCTCACCGTCCTTGATGACGACGATGGTGTGGGAGAGGCCGATCGCCTCTTCGAGCGTGTCGGCGACCAGGACAACGCCGACCCCGTCGTCGGACATCTCCCTGATCATGTCGTACACATCCTCCTTGGCACCGATGTCCAGGCCTCGGGTCGGATGATCGAGCAGCATGATGTCGGAGCCGCCCGACCGCCATTTGGCAAGCACGACCTTCTGCTGGTTGCCGCCGGAAAGGTTGCCGCAGTCGGCATATTCGGAGCTTGCCTTGATGGCGAGCTTGCCGATCCATTTCCTGGCAAGTGCACGCTCGTCGGCCACGTCGAGCCAGCCCATCCGCGCGTAGTGCGGCATTTGCGAGAGCGTCATGTTCTCGTAGACATTCATGCCGGGCACGATGCCCTCGATCTTGCGCTCGCGCGGCACATATCCGACGCCGCGCTCCACCGCTGCGCGGGCGGTCAGCCTGGAGACGGTCTCGCCCTTGATCTTCAGTGTGCCCTTGGTGGGCGTGCGCATGCCGTAGATTGTTCGAAGGATCGCTTCGCGGCCGGAGCCCTCGGTGCCGACCAGGCACAGGACCTCGCCGGCATGCAGCGTCAGCGAGATATCGTGAATCCGTCCTGGCAGGTCCACGCCCGACAGCTCGACCAGCGGCCTCGTCGCGTCGTAGGGCTTTTGCCGCTGCTCACGGTAATATTCCTTGTCGACATGGCGGCCGACCATCTTGTGCTGGATCGCCTCCGGCGTCGCCGCGCCGCGCGCGACGACATTGACCACCTGGCCGTCCTTCATCACGTAGATTCGGTCAGAGAGCTCCATCACCTCGTCCATGCGGTGGGACACGAAGATGAAGGAAGCGCGCGTCGTCAGTTCCCGCACGAGCTTGAACAACAGCTTCACCTCTTCCTCGGCGAGCACCGAGGTCGGCTCGTCGAGCAGGACGACCAGATGACCCTGCACCCGTTCCTCCAAGGTCAGCACCTTGGCCAGTTCCACAAGCTGGCGCTGCGCGAAGGAAAGGCTCGAGGTGATGGTGCGCGGATCGATATCGAGCTTGACCTTTGCAAGCTGCTTCCCGGCGGCTTTGGCCATCGCCCTCCAGTTGACAACGCCGAAGCGCGAGAACTGGTCTTCATAGCCCAGGAAGATGTTTTCCATCACGGACAGGTTGGTGATCAGCGATTGCTCCTGAAACACCATGCCGATGCCTCGCTCCATGGCGTCGCGCGGGCCGCCGAACCGGACAGGCTTGCCATCGATGAGCATCTCGCCGCCGTCGGGCTGGTAGGCGCCGTAGATCACCTTCATGAGCGTGGATTTGCCAGCGCCATTCTCGCCCACCAGCCCGACGATCTCGCCCCGGCTGATGGAAAAGTCGACCGATTTCAGCGCATGGACGCCCGGAAACTTCTTTTCGACGGCTTTCAATTCATACATTGCGGCCTCACTTGACGAACGCGACCGCGCGCCGGTCCGTCGACAGGATGACCGCGATGATGACCAGCAGCCCGAGAACGGCGGCCTGCAGGAAATCGGGCAGGCCGATGACCACCATGCCGTTGTTGATGACGGCGACGATCAGGACGCCGACGAGCGTGTTCCAAACGCCGCCGATGCCACCCCAGAGCGCCACGCCGCCGACCACCACCGAAGTGATGGACATGAACATGAAGTTGGATCCGGTAACGGATTCCGCCTGGCCGAGCTTCGCCACCTGCAGGATCGCCGCGATCGCGTAAAAGAAGCCGGCAAGCGAGAAGCCGGCCATCCTGACATGCTGCACCCGCACGCCCGAGGCATGGGCGAGTTCCTCGCCGCCGCCGACCGCATAAAAGTAACGCCCAAGGCGGGTCTGGGACTGGATGAACCAGGCGAGGACGAGGCAGAGGCCTGCGACATAGACCATCAGCGGAAAGCCGAGAATGCGCCAGGTCAGCAGGGCGCGGAACGTCGGATCGTTGAATTTGACGATGTCGCCGCCGGTCAGCAGGATTGCGGCGCCCGTTCCGACGAATCCGAGCGCGAGGCTCGCCATGAAGGATGGTATCTTCAGCTTGACGTGGATGAAACCGTTCACCAGGCCGATCGCGGCCCCGACGGCGAGAATGACCGGGATTGCGATCCAGCCGCCCGACGCGAGCGTTCCGCCGAGCGCCAGCATCAGGAAGCAAAAAAGAACGGCCGTCAGGGAAACGACGCCCTCCATGGAAAGGTCGATGGAACCCATCACGATGATGAAAGTCACGCCGACCGCCACCATGAGCGCGGGCGCCGCCGCGATCGCGATGCGCGCGAAGTTGCGTTGCGACAAGAACGAGGGATTTATCGCCGTGAACAGCACTATGAGCGCGAGAAGCACCATGAAGGGCGCCCAGCGGATCGCGTTCTCCCGCGTGAGGATGCGTGGCAACTCCGGCCTCCCGTCCAAGCGTGCCGTGTAGGGGGAGCGGCCCGTTTCAGGGCCGCTCGATCGAGCTTCGTATCACTTGTACTTGATCTGGCCGTTGCTCGGTCCCCAGAAATCCTTCCAATTGTAGGAAGGAACGGCGTCGAGATATTTGGCCTTGAAATCCGCGGCGTCCTTCTTGGTGACGAGGACCGTCGGGCCGTAGAATTCGCGGTGCTCCTTCGGTTCTTCCGAAGGCTTGAAGGCGCCGGTCGCGGCGTAATAGGCGAGCGCCGCCGTGATGCCGCCGCCCCAGTGCGGATTGGTGAAGACGGTCGCCAGGAGCTTGCCCTCCATCACCAGCTTAACGGCTTCCGGATTTCCGTCATAGGCGACGATCGGCATATTCTCGATCCCCTCGGCGCGCAGCGCCTCGATCACGCCATAGGCGATGTTGTCGTTGGCGCAGTGCACGCCGGTGATCTTGTCGCCGAAGCGCGTCAGGAAAGACGCCATCAGCTCCGTGGCCTTGGTCGTGTCCCAGTCGGCGGGCTGAGCATCCAGAAGCTCGATATCGGGAAAGTCCTTCAAGGCGTTCTTCAAGCCGTTCAGACGCTCGATTGCCGGGTTGTTGGCGGCAATGCCACCCAGATGCACGACGCCGCCCTTGCCGCCCATGGCGTCGAACAGGATCCGCGCCGTCTGCTCGGCCGGCTTCTCGTCCGACCAGGTCATGTGCGAGACGTAATTGTCGCCGATGTCCCACGGGTGCAGGTCGTCGGTCTTGTTCCAGATGGTGGAAATGTAGGCGCCGGCATCGCGCACAGCCTCGACCACCGGACGGGCGTTCGGGCTGTCATTGGCGTCGCAGGCGATAGCGCACTTGCCGCCTGTCTTGGCCAGGAACGCCTTTATGTCGGCCAGCGACTTTTCGGAGGAGCCTTCGTTGATCAGCGAGACGAGGGAATCCTTGGGCTTACCGAGGGATTCCACGAATGCCTCGCCGCCCGACACGATCGAGTTCCAGTAAGCCGAGGCGCGGTCGCGGTACGACCAGGCGATCGCCGGGTCGCTGATCGCCGCCCGGGCAGCGCTGCCGCCGAAGGCGAATGGCACGGCCATCGCCCCCATGCCGGTAGCCGTGGCGAGCAGGAAATTGCGCCGATTGACGGTCTCGCGCTCGATGAAATCCTTGATGAAAGTCGACATGTTACCTCCCATTTGGCGACAGCCCGCAAGGGCGGGCCGTCTATTGAGCAACCTCGAGAAGCCAGGCCGTCCAAACCGCTCTCTTGGTCGCTGAATGCACCATCTAGTTACTTCCTGAATGTGCGAGAGTCAAGCGGCGGCACGGTGCGCGGCCTGTTGACTTCTTGGACAATTGAAATGACTTTCAGCGCATGACCGATCGTCGACAGCACGCTGGAACTGGAACCAAGGGAGCGGCCAAGGTGGACGCAACGTCCGGAAAATCAGGCAATGTCGCCA
The DNA here is from genome assembly GCF_003997405.1 of Mesorhizobium sp. M2A.F.Ca.ET.042.01.1.1. Classification (NCBI taxonomy): domain Bacteria; kingdom Pseudomonadati; phylum Pseudomonadota; class Alphaproteobacteria; order Hyphomicrobiales; family Phyllobacteriaceae; genus Mesorhizobium; species Mesorhizobium sp. M2A.F.Ca.ET.042.01.1.1. The sequence continues at coordinate 12,737 of NZ_RZRX01000058.1, read as the reverse complement.
AGAAGAAGCGGCTTCGGGATGCCGAAGCGACCAAGCTTCGTATTCTGGAAGCGGCGAAGAGCGATTTCGCCAAGAACGGCCTCGGCGGCGCGCGTGTCGATGTTATCGCGGCCAAGGCCAACGCCAACAAGCGTATGATTTATCATTACTTCGGCAGTAAGGACGGTCTCTTCCAGACTGTGGTGGAAAATGCCTATCTGGACATCCGCACGGCTGAGCAGAAACTTCATCTCGACGACCTGGAACCGAGGGATGCCCTTGAACGCCTCGTGCGGTTTACATGGCAGTATTATCTGAAGAATCCGGAGTTCATTACCCTGGTCAACAGCGAGAACCTTCACCGCGGCAAGCATGTGAAGAAGTCAGAGCTGATCAAGACCGCCAGCCGCAAATTCGTCGCCATGGTGTCGGGCATACTTGAGCGGGGCGTCAGCAGCGGCGACTTCCGCGCCGGTATCGACCCTGTGCAGCTCAACATCACGATCGCCGCAATCGGATACTACTATCTGACCAACAGGTTCACAGGCTCGATTATTTTCGAGCGCGACCTCATGGAGAAAGACGCTCTAAATGAGCGTCTGGAATTCAATATCGACACCATTATGAGGCTTGTGAGCGCATGATGCTTGCCTCGGAATGCTGAGGTCCCCACGGCTGTGTCACCTGCATTTTGGCCGACCGCGTCACCCTTTTCGGCGACTATCGTTTCCTGAAAACATCGCTGCCGTTCCGCTGGTATGCCTCCTACGAACGTCAATGGCTCAAGAAGGCCGATACGATCGGCGGCCTCGCCGCAAAGCTCGGACTGCCGGCGGCGGCGCTCGAAGACACGATCGCCCGCTGGAACGGTTTTTGCGCCCAGGGACGCGACGAGGATTTCCGCCGCGGCGAGAACGGCTGGGAGGACTACAAGGCGCACGGTCCCGAGAACCGCCTGAAGCCGATCGACAAGCCGCCCTATATCGGCATGACGATGAACCGCTCGATCCTCGGCACCAAGGGCGGCGCCCGCACCAACGAGCGGGCGCAGGTGCTGAGGCCGGACGGTTCGATCATTCCCGGGCTCTACGCGGCGGGGCTGGCCATGGCGAACCCGATCGGCACGCGCGCCGTGGGCGCCGGCACGACCCTCGGCCCGAACACGACCTGGGGCTTCATCGCCGCCGAAACCATCCTTCACCAGAACCGATGATCGCTCCAGGGCGAATACGCATTGCCGGCGGTGTCCGGCCGGTCTGAGCGCGTGTCCTGTCGACGGCCAGCTTGGGAAAGCCGATTTCGCGCGAGTGGTTCATGACCGGTGCAGCCGGCGTTCAAAAGGATAGTGCGTCCAAATAGCGGCGTTGCGTCGACGCAGCTTCCGGGCTGCCGGTCTCAAACGCTCTCGAGATAGGTCTCGATCTCGAAGTCGCTGACATTCAGCGCGAACGTGTTCAGTTCCTGGCGCTTGCAGGCGACAAAGGCGTCGCGCAGCACGTCCGGGAAGATCTCGGCGACGCGCGGGCCCGCCTCGAAGGCGGCGATGGCCGAGGCCCAGTCCGGCGGCAGCTTGGCGAGCGTCAGCCCCTGGCCCTCGCCGCCGGTCGGCTCGCCGGGCGAGAGCTGGCGCTCGATGCCGATCAACGCCGCGCCGAGGATCGCCGCCAGCACCAGATAGGGATTGGCATCGGCGCCGGAGACGCGATGTTCGATGCGGCGCGCAGCCGAAGGTCCGCCTGGAATGCGGATCGCCACCATGCGGTTCTCGTAGCCCCAGGCGACGGCGGTCGGCGCATAGGATCTCGGCCGCAGCCGTCGGTAAGAATTGAAATGCGGCGCGAATACCAGCGTGCTTTGCGCCATCGCGGCAAGCAGGCCGCCGACCGCGTGGCGCATTGTTTCGGAGCCCTGGTCGGAACCGTCGTCGAAGATGTTGCGGCCCTGCCTGTCGAGCACACTGAAATGGACATGGAAACCGTTGCCGGCGCGCTCGCCATAGGGCTTGGCCATGAAGCAGGCGGCGAAACCATGCTTGCGGGCGATGCCCTTCACGGTACGCTTGAAGAGCACCGCATCGTCGGCTGCGCGCAAGGCGTCGGGCACATGGTTCAAATTGATCTCGAACTGGCCGACGCCGTTCTCGGCAATCGCGGTGTCGACCGGAATGTCCTGCATGCGGCAGGCTTCGTAGATATCGTGGATGAAGGCCTCGAAATCGTCGACCTCGTCGATCGAGAGCGCGGCGTCGGAATCGAGCCGCCTGCCGGTGACCGGGGAGACGGGGCCAACAGGCCGCTGCGAGGTCGGATCGACGAGGTAGAATTCGAGCTCGGTCGCGGTGACTGGCGTCAGACCTAGCGCCGCGTAGCGGTCGAGGATGCGGGCGAGCGCGCGGCGCGGATCGCCGAGATAGGGCGCGCCGCTGTCATCCGCCAGCCAGAGCGGCAGTAGCGCTGTCGGATGGGCTGTCCAGTTGACCGGCAATATGCCGCGTCCCGTCCAGTGGCAAAGCCCGTCGGCATCGCCGGTCGAGAAGACCTGGGCATTGCCTTCGATATCCTCGCCCCAGATATCGAGGCCGATGGCCGAATAGGGCATGCGCAGCTTGCCTTCGAGCGCCTTGCGCGCCTGCTCGACCGGAATGCGCTTGCCGCGCATGATGCCGTTCAGGTCGCACACCGCTGCCCTCAGGCTCTGGATGTCGTTCCTGCTTTCAAGCCAGTTCAAAACGTCCGCGATCGCATCGCTCAATTTCCAGCCCCTTTTAGGTGCTGTAGCCCTTGCAGGCTACGATGTCCCATTTTCAGCTTGTGAGTTTATGAAAACCGTATCGGCTGGCACCGAATGGTTTTTCTTCATTTTTTCAAGTCACTAGCTGGGATATCGGGCGGCATTTCAGGTCTATTTTCGCGATCTGCGATCGCAACATAGCGATACAGCCAGCGAAAGCCAAGCCGGATTCGTCGTGTGTTGGCTAGTGGCGCAGTTCGGGGAATTTCACCTGCCCGAGGATATGCGTGGCGCCTTCCTCGATGTCGCGCACGATCGCCCGACGCGCCCGCTCGCCGTCGCCGGCCTCGATCGCGGCCACGACCTCCTCATGGTAGTCGATACCCAGAATGCCGGCGAGATCATCCTCGAAACCGATATGCAGGTTTCGCAGGAAAGGCCCGATCTGCATCCACACCGTCTCGATGAGGAAGATCATCTGTTCGTTGCCGCAATGGCGATAGACCCCGAATTTGAAGTCGTGGTTCTTGCGCAGATAGTTTTCGATGCCGCCATCGCGGGCGGCCTCAGTGAGTTCGGCGCAGTGGCGCCGGATCGCGCGCAGATTGTTGCCGTTGATGCGTTTCGTCGCGAGCTCGGTCGCGGTGCCCTCCAGGATGGTGCGCACCGCGGTCAATTGCGAGAAGCGCTCGGCGGAGATCAGAGGCACCTCGACGCTGCCGTTCGGCATCGGGCTCAGCGCCCTCAGCGCCTGCAGCCGGGTGAAGGCGCTGCGCACCGGCATGTCGCTGGTGCCGAGTTCCTTGGCAAGCTTGCGCGAGGTCAGCTTCTGGCCAGGCTGCAACTGTCCGGACATAAGGGCCCGAACCAGTTCCAGATAGACTTTCTCATGCAGTGGAACGGTATCGACAGCGGTCAGTCCGATTCGCGATTTGTCGGCCATTGGCTCTGCGTTACTTCGTCGTCCTGAAAGCTGCCTCGTCGCTATCCGCCGCGGGGACAGGTTTCGATGGCATTGGGGGCGCACGATAGACGGTTAACGCGCGCCGCCGCAAGGGAGCGCGCCCGTCCCCCAACCGCGTCATTGCGACTGCGGCGTTATCGGACCCCGATGCCCGCCAAAAGACCGCCATCTATCCTGTAATCGGCCCCGGTGCAGAAGCTTGCCTTGGACGAGCATAGGAACGCGATCAGTTCCGCCACTTCCTCCGGCTCGCCGATGCGGCCGAGCGGATGCGCCTCGCCGAAGCGTTTGAAGGCAGCTTCGACATCCGCATTGGGATCGTCGGCGCGGGCGGCGCGTTCGAGGATCGGAGTGCGGACGGATCCCGGACTGACGGAGTTCACGCGGATGCCTTTTCGGGCATAGTCGAGCGCCAGCGAGCGCGTCAGCGTGTGGATCGCGCCCTTGGTGGTGGCGTAGGCGGCGACATTCTCCTGGCAGGCGGTGCCTTGCACCGAGGCGACGTTGACGATGGCGCCGCCGCCGCGCTTGATCATCTCGGGTATGCCGAAACGGGCGGTGAGATAGATCGATCCGACATTGACCGACATCGCCCGGTTCCAGGTCTCGAAACCCGTCGTCGTGGCCGTGCCGTAGGGATGCACAGCGGCCGAATTGACGATGACGTCCAGCCCGCCGAATTTCTCGACGCCGGAAGCGATCGCCTTCTCCACCTGGTCGGGCACGGCAACGTCCGTGGCCAGTACCAGCGCGGCCGCACCCGCGCGGTTGAGCTCGGCCTGCAGCATCGCGTTGGCGGCTTGATCGATGCCCAGCGCGATGATCGCGGCGCCGCCCTCGGCGAGACGGCGCGCGGTTGCCTCGGCGATGCCGGTCGTTCCCGTCACCAGGGCGACCTTGCCGTCGAAATCGTTCATGGACAAAACTCCTGCAATAATGGACGAAAGCGCCAGTCGATGGTTCGTCGGCGGTGCCGAAATCACCTTATTTGACTGCCATTGTCATCCGACAATATGGTCGATCGCAACCACGCTGAAGCGCTCGCGCCGAAAAGGGTTCGGTCGATGCGGCTTTACGTCTTTGTTTTGATGCATGGCGGCCATTCGGAACGACATGGATGAAAACGCATGCTTTGGGAGGCAATCATGGAACAATGCTGGCGCTGGTACGGCCCGAACGACCCGGTCACGCTCGACCACATCAAGCCGGCCGGGGCGACTGGTATCGTCACGGCGCTGCACGACATCTATGACGGCAGCGCCTGGCCGCTCGATGCCATTCTCGAACGCAAGCGCATCATCGAGGTGGCGGGGCTGACATGGTCGGTGGTCGAAAGCATTCCTGTCCACAACTCCATCAAGACCGGCACGCCGGAACGGCAGCGTTACGCGGGCTGGTACAGGGACACGATCCGGGCGCTGGCGAAGGCCGGCATCTCCACGATCTGCTACAATTTCATGCCGGTGGTGGACTGGACGCGCACCGATCTCATGTACCGGCTGCCGACCACCGGCTATGCGCTGCGCTTCGATGCACTCGACTTCGCCGCCTACGACGTCTTCGTGCTGAAGCGGCCGAATGCCGAGGCGAGCTATAGCCCGGTGCGGTTGCAGGAAGCGGAAGCGCGGCTCAAGATTTTGAGCGCCGAGGACATCGACAGGATAGAACGCAACCTGATCGCCGGCCTGCCGGCCACCGAGCGCACCTACAATCGCGAGACGATGCGTCTGGCGCTTGCCGATTACGCCGCGATCGGTCCGGCCGAACTGCGCGCCAACCTCGCCTGGTTCCTGAAGGAGATCATTCCGGCCGCCGAGGAAGTCGGCGCGCGCATGTGCATCCATCCCGACGATCCGCCCTTCTCGCTCTACGGTTTGCCGCGCGTGGTTTCCACGGCGGATGACGCGCGCTTTATCGTGGGAACGGTCGACAGCCCGTCGAACGGACTGACCTTCTGCACCGGCTCCTACGGCGTGCGCGCCGACAACGACCTCGTCGCGATGATCGAGGAGTTCGGACCGAAGATCCATTTCGCGCATCTGCGCAACGTGACGCGCGAGGCGGATGGCTCGTTCTACGAGGCCGAGCATCTGGAGGGCTCGACCGACATGGCCGAAGTCATCCTGGCGCTGATGAAGGAGGAGGGGCGCCGGCGCAAGGAAGGCCGGTCCGACTGGCGCATCCCGATGCGGCCGGACCATGGCCATCTGCTCGCCGACGATATCGGCAAGACCAGGATCAATCCCGGCTATTCGCTGATCGGCAGGCTGAAAGGCCTTGCCGAGCTGCGCGGCATCATGCGCGCCGTGGAGCGGTTCGAGCTGGTCTGAGAGGCGGACGCCGAAGCGTTTGGCATGGCGGCCTGACCCGACGAGGTCGCCGCTGAACCGGGCCGCCGCTCAGTTGGAGGGAACGCTCTTCAATCTGCGTTGAGTCTCGTTCGTCCTGGCGACGTAGCTGCGCCAGCCGCCATAGGACGAGATGTCCGTCGCCGCCAGCAGGCCGACGCTCTCCGCCAGGAAACCCTTCGCCGAGGTGCCGTCGTCGAGCTCGATGGTGCCGATGCCGAGCGGCGGCGGGATGGCGGCGACGAAACGGCCGAAGGCATCGGCGCAAAGGCGCCAGACCTCGATCTCGATGGCGGTGCCGCCGTGGCCAACCCGGACCAGCCCGGGCTTGGGCGGGGTCTGGCCGGCGAGCTCATAGAGCTTGTAGGACGGCGCCGTCCGCGCCGACCTGCTGAAGCTTGCGCCGGCCTCCTTCAGTTGGCCATTGAGCGGCATTCCAGAAAGATGCGCGCCGACCACCACCAGCTCGATCGTGCCATCATCGGCCGGCGCGCCGACAGGCTGCGCGCTCGACTGCGGCCATCCGGTCGCGCCGAGAGCGAGGCCGCTCGCGGCATGGAGATCGCGCGCCACCGCCGCGACGAGGCCGTCGCGGCCTGCGGCGGCAAGCAGGGTCCCGCTCATCGGCAGGCCGTCGTCGCGCGTGCCGGTCGGCACGGCGATGCCGCACATGTCGAGCAGATTGACGAAATTGGTGTAGGTGCCGAGCCGGCTGTTGGTGACGATCGGATCGGCGAGCACGGCATCGACGCTGTAGTGGGTCGGCGCCGTCGGCACGCAGAAGAGGTCGACCGAGGCGATGACCGGGACGAGCCGGGACCTGTAGGCCTGCAAGGCATAGAACCCGCGGAAAGCGTCGGCGGCCGACAGGTTCCTGGCGCCACCGATAATCTTGCGCGTCACCGGATGGAGGGCTGCTTCATTCGCTTCGAAGAAATCGCGGATTGCCGCATAGCGCTCCGCCACCCAGGCGCCTTCGTAGAGAAGGTTGGCGGTGGCATAGAAGTCGCCGAACGGGATTTCGACAAGCCGGGCGCCGAGCGTTTCCAGGGATGCGAGAGCTGCCTCGAAGCCTGCCTGCATTGACGCGTCGCCAAAGAACTTCAGATCGGCCTTTGCCGGGATGCCTACAGTCAGCACCGGTGGACGGGCGGCGAGGGGCTGGACGGCGACCACGCGTGAATAGGGATCGGCGGCGTCGTGTGCGGCAGCGGCCGAGAACACGGCATAGGCGTCATCCACCGTCAGCGCGAAGACCGAGACGCAGTCGAGTGTCCGGCAGGCCGGCACGACGCCCGTCGTCGACAGCGCGCCGACCGTCGGCTTCAGCCCGACAATGTTGTTAAGGCCGGCCGGAATGCGCCCTGAGCCGGCGGTGTCGGTGCCAAGCGCGAAGGAAACGATGCCGCGCGCCGTCGCAACCGCCGAGCCGGAGGAGGAGCCGCCGGGCACGAGTTTCGGATCGATCGGGTTCCTTGGGATCGGCCAGGGTGTGCGCACGCCGACAAGGCCGGTGGCGAACTGGTCGAGATTGGTCTTGCCGACGACAAAAGCGCCCGCGGCCTTGAGCCTCGCTACGACCGTCGCATCTTTGTCCGGCGTGTAGGCATATTCGGCGCAGGCCGCCGTGGTCGGCATGCCGGCGACATCGATGTTGTCCTTAACGGCGAAGGGGATGCCCCAGAGCGGCTTGGCCACGGGATCGAAAGGACCGAGTGCCTCGGCCTCGGCCAGCAACTCTTTTTTCGTCGCCCGGTGGATGAAGATGCCGGGGTCGCCGGCCGCATCGATGCGGGCAAGGACCGCATCGATCACCTCGGCGATGCCAAGCCCGCTTTGGTAGGCGGCGCGCAGGCTGGCGATGTCGAAGCGGATGTCGTTCATTTCGTCTCCTCCAGGATGATCACCGGCAGGTCCCACTGGATGAGCACCACGCAGCCGTCCTTCGTCCACACAGAATGCTCGGTGCCGACCGGATTGAGGATCACGCTGCCCGCTGGATAGTCGCCGTTCTCGTCGCTCTGGGTGCCTTCCAGCACGACGATGGTTTCCAGCCCGGCATGGCGGTGGCGCGGCACGCCGGCGCCCGGCTGATATTTGAGCAGCGCGACCGACGGTTCGACCGGACCGCCCTTGAGCAGCCAATGCACGGTGACGCCATCGCGGAAAGGCTCGAACGCCAGATCGCGCCAGCCGCCGTCAAGGAGGCCGGCAAAGGCAAGATTAGGCATTCGCAATTCCCTCGAGGACCTGATCGGTGGTCGCCGTCCAGCCGACGATGGCGCCCTGCGCCCGGATCATGGCGAGCGCGGCCACCTTGAATTCGGGAAAGTAGCTTTCCGTCGCATCCTCCGCGATCAGGCACTCATAGCCGCGGTCGTTCGCCTCGCGCATCGTCGTCTGGACGCAGACTTCGGTCGTCACGCCGGCGAACACCAGTTGCCGCGCGCCGAGCCGTTTCAGGTCGTTGCCGAGGCCGGTCGCGTAGAAGGCGCCCTTGCCAGGCTTCTCGATGACGATCTCGCCGGGCAGGGGCGCGAGCTCGTCGAGGATCGCGGTGCCGGGCTCGCCGGCGATCAGGACGCGGCCCATCGGGCCGACATCGCCGATCCGGATCGAGGGATTGCCGCGGTCGCGCTTGGCGGGAGGCAGGTCCGAAAGGTCGGGCTTGTGGCACTCCATGGTATGGATCACCGGCAGGCCCGCGGCGCGAAAGCCCTCGATCAGCCGCTTCACCGTCGGCACGATCGCCGTGACCCGGCTGACGTCGTTGCCGAGACTCGCTCCGAAGCCGCCCGGCTCGGCGAAGTCGCGCTGCATGTCGATGACGATCAGCGCCGTCGTCTCGGGCCTGAAGGCAAAGGCGAAAGGCTGCGCTGCGATTTCCGCCATCAGTGATGCCCCGCCATGTGCTCGCCGATCGTTTGCACGCTCGCCTGCGCAATCGGCGTCTCATAGACCAGCGCGCCGTCGGACATGACGAGGATACGGTCCGAGAGTTCCAGCAGCTCGTCCAGGTCTTCCGACATCAGCAGCACCGCGGCTCCGGCGTTGCGCGCCTTCATGATGCGGGCGCGGATCTCGGCGACGGCGGAGAAATCGAGGCCGAAGCACGGGTTGGAGACGATCAGCAGGTCGACCTCGCCGGTGAGCTCGCGGGCGAGGACGGCGCGCTGCACATTGCCGCCCGACAGCGAAGCGATCGGCGAAGACAGCGATGCGGTCTTGACCTTGAACTGCTCGACCAGACGGGCGCTGAAGGATTTGATCGCGCCGGCGCTGATCCAACTCACCGGCCTGCCGTTGCCGTCCACGTCGAAGGTGCGGAAGGCGATGTTCTCGGCGACCGTCATCCTCGGTGCACAGGCATTCTTCAGCGGCTCCTCCGGGATGAGGCGGACATTGAGTGCGCGCGCTTCGGCGCGCGTCGCCGCGTAGGCGGCGCCGCGCACCATCACCTCGCCGCCATTGCGCGGACGCTGCCCGGCCAGCACTTCCAGGAATTCCTTCTGGCCGTTGCCGGAAATGCCGGCGATGCCGACGATCTCACCAGAGCGCACGCCGAGATCGGCGATGTCGATCGACTTGAGCCCGGTGCGGTCCGGCGCCTTCAGCGCCTTCACCTTGAGCACGATCTCGGCGTCCGGCTTCGGCGCCGCGCGGCTGTCGAGCGCGGCGATCGGCTGATCGCCGATCATCATAGCGGCCATGGCCTTGTGGGTGAGATCGGAGACCTTGCCGGTTCCTGTGAGCCTGCCCTTGCGCAGTACGGTGATGTCGTCGGCAAATGCGGTGACCTCGTGGAATTTGTGCGAGATCATCAGCACGGTGAGATCGCCGGCCTTGGTCATGCCGCGCACCAGGCCAAGCACTTCCTGGGCCTCGCCCGGAGTGAGCACGGACGTCGGCTCGTCCAGCACCAGGAAATTGCGGCCGAGATAAAGCTGCTTGATGATCTCCAGCTTCTGCTTCTCGCCGGCGGCGAGCTCGGCCACCTTGACGTCGAGCGGCACGTTGAACGGCATGCCGCTCATGAAGGCGGCAAGCTCGCCGCGTTCCTTGCGCCAGTCGATGACGCCGGGCACTTTTTCGCGCGAGATGACGAGGTTTTCCGCGCCCGTCAGCGAAGGCACCAGCGTGAAATGCTGGTAGACCATGCCGAGGCCGAGCGCCGAAGCATCCCTGGGGCTGGCGATCGCGACCTGGCGTCCGTCGACCAGCATGTCGCCTGATGTCGGGTGGTAGAAACCCATCATGCATTTGACCAGCGTCGACTTGCCGGCGCCGTTCTCGCCGAGCAGGGCATGGAAGGAGCCTGCCGGCACCTTGATGGAGACATCGTCCAGCGCCGTGAAGGCGCCGAAGCGCATGGTCATGCCGATGGTCTCGACGCCGATCGCCTTTCCTTGCGTTCCGCTCATCGCCGGCCCCTCACGGCAACTGCGCGACGAGCGCGGCGGAATTCGACACCGCGCCGAACACGCCGCCCTGCATCTTGATCATCTTGATCGCCGCCAAATGGTTGCCGTAGTCGGTCGCCCCGCAGCAGTCCTCCAGCATCACGCATTCGAAGCCGCGGTCGTTGGCCTCGCGCATGGTGGTGTGCACGCAGACATCGGTGGTGATGCCGGTGAGCACGATGTTGTCGATGCCGCGCTGGTTGAGGATCAGCTCGAGATCGGTGGCGCAGAAGGAGCCCTTGCCGGGCTTGTCGATGATCGGCTCGCCCTCGGCCGGATAGAGGTCGGGGATGATGTCCCAGCCCGGCTCGCCGCGCACCAGGATGCGCCCGCACGGACCCGGATCGCCGATGCCGGCATTGATGCGGCGCGAGCGCCAGCGCTTGTTGGCGGGCAGGTCGGCGAGGTCGGGGCGATGGCCTTCGCGCGTGTGGATGATGGTGTAGCCCTTGGCCCGCATGGCGGAGAGCACCGATTTGATCGGCTCGATCGGCGCGCGGACCAGCGACAGGTCGTAGCCCATATGGTCGACATAGCCGCCGGGCCCGCAGAAATCGGTCTGCATGTCGATGATGATCAGCGCCGTGTTGTCGGGCCTGAGATCGCCATTGTAGGGCCAGGGGTAGGGATCGGCGTCGATGTAGCGCTGGGTGATCTCGGCTCTGGCGTTCATGGCGAAAACTCCGGTCTCGCGAGCGATGGGTGGTGCGCGGTCATTTGGTGATCGACAGTTCGCCGGGCGCGCCGGCGAGCGTGCGGCTCGGCGACGAGGTGGCGATCATGATGATGAGGGTGAGGATGTAGGGCGCGGCGTAGAAGAGGTAGTAGCCCTGCGTGACGCCCACCGACTGCAGCGCCGGGCCGAGCGCGCCGGCGCCGCCGAACAGGAGCGCTGCGGCAAAGCAGCCGAGCGGGTTCCAGCGCGCGAAGATGACCAGCGCCACCGCCATCAGTCCTTGACCCGACGAGATGCGCTCGGTCCAACTGCCGGGGTAGTAGAGCGACAGGTAGGCGCCGCCGATGCCGGCCAGCGCGCCGCCGACGCCCGTCGCCAAAAGGCGCACCGTGTTCGGGTTGAGGCCCATGGCGCGCGCCGCATCGGCGCTGTCGCCGACCACGCGCACGATCAGGCCGATGCGCGTGTTGCGGAAGGCCCACCAGAGGAAGACGGCAAGTGCGGCACCGATCAGGAACAGCACGTTGACGTTGAGCGCCGCCTGCACCTGCGGGATGTCGGACCAGTTGCCGAACGGGATCGCCGGCAGGTCGGGCGCCGAAGGCTGGATGAAGGGCTTGCCGAAGAAGAAGGCGAGCCCGGTGCCGAACAGCATCAGGGCGATGCCGATGGCGATGTCGTTGACCTTCGGGAATTTGCAAATCCAGCCGTGGAAGAGGCCGAAGCAGAGGCCGGCGAGCGCCGCGGCCAGAAGGCCGAGCCATGTCGAGCCGGTCATTACCGCGACCGCGTAGGCGCTCATGGCGCCGAACACCAGCGTGCCTTCGAGGCCGAGATTGATGCGGCCGGAACGCTCGGTGATGGCCTCGCCGAGCGACACGAAGATGAAGGGGGTGGAGACGCGGATAGCCCCGCCCAGCATGGCGAGCGGCACGCCCCACAGTCCGATGTCGGTTGTTTCCATCAGGTGCTCCTCCGCCAGAGGTCCGGGTTGAAGAGCTTGAAGCGGCCGTAGAAGGTTTCGCTGAACAGGATGACGATGAAAAGCATGCCCTGCAGCACCAGGACAGTTGCGTCGGGCAGGTCCATGCGGCGCTGGATCAGGCCGCCGGACGCGTCGATGCCGCCAAGCAGGATGGCGACAGGGATGATCGCAAGCGGATTGTGGCGGGCGAGGAAGGCGACGAGGATGCCGGTATAGCCGTAGCCGGCGGCAAGCGATCCGTTGGCGCTGCCCTGCACGGCCGCGACTTCCAGCATGCCGGCAAGGCCGGCGAAGCCGCCCGCCAGCGCGGTGAAGCCGACAATCAGCGGACCGACGGCCAGCCCCTGGACTTGTGCGGCCCTGACATTGCCGCCGGCGATGCGGGCGGCAAAACCCCAGCGGGTCTTCTCGATCAGCAACCAGGAGAGCACGCAGGCGAGGATGCCGACGACGAGGCCCCAATGCACCTCCATGCCCGGTATGTTGCCGACGCGATAGATGTCGGCCAGCGGCTGGGTCGAGGGCTTGTTCAGCGAGGCCGGGTCGCGGAGCGGCCCTTCCACCAGATGGTTCATCAGGGCGATGGCTATATAGG
>NZ_RZRX01000589.1:0-950 GCF_003997405.1 Mesorhizobium sp. M2A.F.Ca.ET.042.01.1.1 | reverse complement strand
TTCCGGTCCTTCGGATGCAGGCCACCTCTGACGGCGGGCCTTTCCGGTCGTTTTTCGCCGCCCACCCCGCTTTGCGGGGAAGGGCGCAGCGAGATTGGCGAGCGGAGATTTGATCATGCGCAAGACCGGCAAACATAGCGCTAGCGGAGAAGTTGGCGGCAAGAGGAGCGAGCCGCTTAAGCGCAGCCTTTATTCCGAGATCACAGACCGCATCATCGCCGATCTGGAGCGGGGTTGCGTGCCTTGGGTGAAGCCTTGGGGCAGCGCCAAGGCCAGCCTTGGCCTGCCGAAGAATGCCGCCACGGGGCGCGGCTATTCCGGCATCAACATCCTGATCCTGTGGGGCGCGGTCATCGAACACGGCTATGCCGGCCAGAACTGGCTCACCTTCCGGCAGGCGCTTTCCCTTGGCGGCAATGTCGGCAAAGGCGAGCACGGCACGACCATCGTGCATGCCGATCGCTTCATCCCGAAAAACGAGAAGGAACGCGCCAAGGCGGAAGATACCGAGCCGCAGGCAGTGCCGTTTCTCAAGCGCTTCACCGTCTTCAATGTCGCGCAGTGCGAAGGCCTGCCCGATGAGCTTTACAGCCAGCCCGAGCCGCTGCCCGAACGCCACATCATCCCGCATGCCGAGGCGCTTGTTCGCAAAACCGGTGCCGATATCCGCATCGGCGGCGACCGCGCCTTTTACATGCCGTCTGCCGATTTTGTTCAACTGCCGCCGCAACCGGCCTTCTTCGAGCAGATCAACTATTACCGAACCTGCTTCCACGAGCTTGGCCATTGGACCGGGCACCCAACGCGGCTTGCGCGTGACCTCTCCGGCTCGTTCGGCACCAAGGCCTATGCGCGCGAGGAACTGGTGGCAGAGATCACGGCTGCCTTTACGTGCTCGAGCCTCGGCATCGAGCCGACCGTGCGTCACGCCGACTATATCGCCTCATGGC
>NZ_RZRX01000588.1:0-957 GCF_003997405.1 Mesorhizobium sp. M2A.F.Ca.ET.042.01.1.1 | reverse complement strand
TCCGAATGAACATCCATAAGAATGCCCGTCTCACACCGCTGCGTCGAGAGGAGATGGCGCTGTCGGTGATAGAAGGCGCTTTCTCCAAAGCCCATGCGGCGCGTGTCTACGGCGTGTCGGCCAAGATCGTGGCGCGCTGGGTCGAGCGCTACAAGTCCGAAGGGCGGGCCGGCATGATCGACCGTTCCTCGCGGCCCGCCCATATGCCGCAGGCCACCGCTGCGTTGATCGCCGAGCGCATCATGGCGCTGCGGCGGCAACGTTGGACCGGCAAGCACATCGCCCATGAGGTCGGCGTCTCGCCCGCCACCGTTAGCCGGGTTCTCAAGCGTGCCGGACTGTCGCGGTTGCGGGATATCGAACCGGCCGAGCCGATCCGACGCTACGAGCGCGAGCATCCTGGCGAGATGATCCATATCGATATCAAGAAGCTCGGTCGTTTCGAGCGCATCGGTCATCGCATTACCGGCAAGCGCACCGGCAATGCCAGCTCGCGCGGCAGCAGTTGGGAGTTCGTCCATGTCTGCATCGACGACGCCTCCCGCATCGCCTTCTCGCAGATCCTGCCCGACGAGAAAAAAGAAAGCGCCATCGCCTTCCTCAAGGCGGCGGTGGCCTACTACGCCAGCCTCGGCGTCACGATAGCCCGCGTCATGACCGACAACGGCTCCTGCTACAGATCAAAGGCCTTCGCCAAGGCCTGCCGCGATCTCGGCCTCAAGCACGTCAGGACAAGACCCTATACACCCAAGACCAATGGCAAGGCCGAGCGCTTCATCCAGACAGCACTGCGCGAATGGGCTTATGCCATCGCTTATCCGACTTCAGATCACCGCGCCGCAGAGTTGCCGGTCTGGCTGCACAGATACAATTGGCACCGTCCCCACGGGAGCCTAAAGTCCAAAACACCTATCAGTCGCCTCGCTCTAACCGAGGACAACCTGTTGAGGCTCCACA
>NZ_RZRX01000587.1:0-997 GCF_003997405.1 Mesorhizobium sp. M2A.F.Ca.ET.042.01.1.1 | reverse complement strand
GGCCAGGTGAACCTCGGAGGCGGGTCGCGCACGCTGAGCATTAAGTCGGCCAGGCGATCGCGTAACCAATGGCTCGACCTCAATGCTGACGTTGGCCTGTATTTCGGCCTGCGCTACAGAGGATTACCGGCGCTTTTAGGAGCAGCCGTCGAATGGGACGTGCCCCATCTCTTTAGCTACGAAGAATTGCTCGATCGGGCGAAAGCACGGCAAAAAAAATACCGGCGAAATGAATCGACGGCACGAAGTGCCTTGCAGATCAAATTCGATGTGGCGCTAACGGCCGGACGGGAAAGGGCAACCGTTCAGCTCGTATGGACCGGCCAGCCAGCAGCAATCGGTTTGGAACTGCCGAAAGATCTCGGCCGGCTCATCAAGCGCCCGTTCGGACGCAGCAGCGTTGCGCGTCTCTCGGTTAGTCGAAAGGGCGCCCTCCAGTCGGTATCTCTCAAAGATACGGGAACGCTGCAACCAGCCTTCGGGCAGGATGCCGGAACGCTCATCCCGCGCACGAGCACCGGCATCGACCTTGCGAAGCTCTTCCCAAAACTCTTGAAAGAGGCAAAGGAGGCAGGCCGGATCACCCAGGCGGGCGTTGACGATATTGCTGCGGCGTGGAAGCGATTCGCCACCATGTATACCGCCGCACTTACATCCCTGCAGTCGTCCGGGTACGCGTCTGCCACCCTCATCGCGCAGGCTGACGCTTACGGCGCCCTGCTGAACAGCTTGGCTAAGAATGCCATAGGTGATCTTAACCGCCGTGATATTTGGGAGCCGGTGCTGCGGATCGGGATGATCGAAGTACTCGGGAGCGCGCCGTCAGCCATTGTCGCGCCTTGGCATCCACTGCGCCTGGCTGGCGTCGCGGCTAAGATGCGATCGGTGGCAGGCCTGGCCGACTATCTCTTGTCGGATGTCGATGTGAACTTCGGCGACTCGCGTCTATTTTTCAGCGATCTCCGCGACGAACTCAGCCATCCGCTCTATCCTGAAG
>NZ_RZRX01000586.1:0-999 GCF_003997405.1 Mesorhizobium sp. M2A.F.Ca.ET.042.01.1.1 | reverse complement strand
CATCAACATGTCTCACCTCACTTATAGCTGTGGTCGTCCAGGTAGATGTCCGACGCCTCACCCCGGCCGCCATCCCAGCGGAAAACCAACCGCCATTGCCTGTTGACGCGTATGGAATGGAAGCCTTCGAGACTGCCGCGCAACTTTTCGAAATGATTGCTGGGCGGCACGCGCAAATCCTGATCGGTCGCAGCGTCGTCGATCATCTGGAGCTTGCGAAACAAGCGGCTTTCGAGATCGGACGGAATGTTGCGGGAGTGGGTATCATCCACGAAGAAGGTCCGCAGCCATCCATCTCTAAATCCAACGATCATCGCATGCTTCCAGGAGGGGATAATGTACCACTCCTTGGGCCATGTTGCAATTGCGCTGCTGTTGGCCGCGCCTGCTGGCGTGCCAGTGGCATCGAGTTGCGGAATTAGATGGCGATCTTGATCACGCCGAGCCAAGCATAGTCGCGATAAAGCGTTCTGAAATGGAAGGTTGCGCCGGTGCGCTGCGATTCCGATTCAAGCACGTCGCGCAGCGAGGCGCGCGGTTCGACATGGAATTTCCGCAGCCAGCCGCGCAGCAGGGTCCTGAACCAGCGCGGCAACCCTTCCTGCTGGCCGAAGTCGACGACGTGCAGCGAGCCGCCAGGGGCGAGCACGGCAAGCGCCGCCGATACCGTCTTCTCCCAGCCGGGGATCATCGACAGCGAATAGGACACGAAGACGCGGTCGAAATGCTCGACGCCGAACAACGCCTTGGCGTCGAAATCGGTGGCGTCGCCGCGCGCCAGCTTGACCTTGCCGGAGAGACCTTCGCGAGCGATGGCGGCATTGGCCGTCTCCAACATCTCGGCCGAGATATCGAGGCCGAAGAAGCGGGCGTCGGGATAGCGGCGGGCGGCGAGCACGACGTTGCGGCCGGTGCCGCAGCCAAGCTCCAGCACGCTGCCGCCTTGCGGCACGTCCAGCCCGTCGATCAGCCGGTCGCGGCCGAGCAGGTAGTATTTGC
>NZ_RZRX01000585.1:0-1048 GCF_003997405.1 Mesorhizobium sp. M2A.F.Ca.ET.042.01.1.1 | reverse complement strand
TAGAGCGGGATGAAGTCATTTCCGGTCGTATCCTGCATTGGCGAAGTAGTTTGAGCACTCGGCGGGTGTCGTGCGGTTGAGGATCTCGCCGATCGCCTGACAGACGGTTTCGGCCGTCCGTTTGGCCGCCTTTCGAAGCCAGTGTTTGAGCTTGGCGAAGAACTGTTCGATTGGGTTGAGGTCGGGTGAGTATTTGGGCAGGAGAATGAGCTTGGCCCCGGCCTTGCGGATGGCGCGACGCACGGCCTTGCCCTTGTGCGAGCCGAGATTGTCCATGACGACGATGTCGCCGGGCTTGAGGGTCGGAACCAGCACGGTCTCGATATAGAGGCGGAAGCGCTCGCCATTGATCGGCCCATCGATGAGCCATGGCGCGGTGATGCCGTCATGGCGCAAGGCGGCCAGGAACGTCATGGTTTTCCAGTGACCGTGCGGCACCTTCGCCTTGATGCGCTGTCCAACTGGCGCCCACGCTCTGAGTGGCGCCATGTTGGTCTTGGTCCAGGTTTCGTCGATGAACACCAGGCGGGCAGGATCGATGCGGTTCTGATAAGCCAGCCATTGCGCCCGTCGGCGCGCTACGTCGGGGCGATCCTGCTCGGACGCGACCAGCGTCTTTTTTTGTACGACAGACCCTCGGCGTGGACGAACTCCCAGACCGAGCGGTAGTCGACCTCAAGCCCTCGTTCGGCGAGCTCGCTGACTAGGCCGCGCAGCGTGAAGGCCTGCTTGCGGCAGCGCTCAATGAGCCAGTCGCGCCAGGCCCCCGATAGCTTCTTCGGCTTGCCTCCCCCCACCTTGCGTGGGGCTACGATGCCACTCTCCTCAAACAGCTTCACCCACTCGATCGCCGCGCTGTAGCTGACCCCAAAACGCTTCGCAGCTGCACGGCGCGACATCCCCTCCGTCTTCACCGCCGCAACCACGCGCTCACGTAGATCCGTCGACAATGCCATTCATGCTGGCCTCCTTCCCAGCAGGAACGGTGAATCAGAAAATCGCTGATTTGGGAATCCTCAACGACTCCAAACATTTTCATCCCGCTCTA
>NZ_RZRX01000584.1:0-1052 GCF_003997405.1 Mesorhizobium sp. M2A.F.Ca.ET.042.01.1.1 | reverse complement strand
GCTCAACCGCTCGGTCACTCATGCGTGGTCCGTCTTGAGCAGCGGACGCAAGGCGACATTGCCGAGGAGCTCCAACAGCAGGAATGTAAGACTGATCGGCATGCCGACGATATCGAACGCCACCACCATCAAGGTCGGCCGAAAAGGCCCAGCACCTTGACTCCAAGGGTAATGCGAAAGAGCACGACGGCACCCAAGGAAGCGAAAGGCACGCTCTCCGTAGGCTTGTCGAATTGGGCGGGCAACCCCGTGGACGAAAACTTTTACAGCTGAAAAAGGTCGGCAGCATCGTCGGCAGCTTAGCGAACGCTAAGCCGAGCGGCAGGGCAACGAACCCCACGAGTAACCAATCCGTCTTGAGCGCGGCGTCTGCCGACCCGTTCCTATTTCTGCACGTCTCGCTCAAGTACAGGAACCCCAGATCCCGGTGTACCATCCTGGCGCGAAGCAGCGACTGGATGGACTGCGCCAGCATCAGGATGCTGCCTTCGCAATCGTAAATCGACAGACGGGTCGTGCTGACTAGCTCTTCAGGGCTATCGGTCGCAGCCTCCGTCACGTCTCGCGCAGCTAGGCTGCTATCTGCGACCTGCCGCGCGTAATCCAACCTCCATTGACGCGAATGCGGCGTGAGGTCGTAAGACGAACGGAGCTCTCGCTCGCGAAAGAAGGCGGCTGAGGTGAGCGCTATCGCTTCGCCTCGGCCATTGCGGGATGACTCGCACCGTACTGCTGAGATCTGCGCAATGACGTTGAATGATTTTAAGCGTTGGGGTCCGCCGCTAGGTGGCCGGGAGTTGAAACTCCGATGGCCGCGAAGCGCCGTCGAAACCGGCTTCACCCGCGCGGGCGGACCGCAGCTTAGCATATCTTCCTCGGTCATCAGACCGCCAGCCGCGCGCATATCGGCTGCGACCCGCTCAAGCACAAGATCACGTTCCGCGACCCGGTCGCGAACATCAGCATGGTCAAATTCGAGTCCCGGCAGCTCCGCCGGCCCCGCGGCGTTGTTCCGCCGAGCCGGTATAATCTGGAAGATCGGTGTGTGAGCC
>NZ_RZRX01000583.1:0-1059 GCF_003997405.1 Mesorhizobium sp. M2A.F.Ca.ET.042.01.1.1 | reverse complement strand
GCTCCCGCCGGTGCCCGGCGCGCTCGATCAGATTGTGCAGCGTTTCGGCACCGACATCGTGGCCGAGGTGACGGGCCGCTCGCGGCGTATTGTCCGCAAGCCGGGCGCCGGCTCCGTGGGCGACCGCCTGGCCGTCGAGAACCGCGCGCCGTCGGCGAATCTCGCCGAGACGGCCGCCTTCATGGACGACCTGAAGCGCGTTCTCGTCTTCAGCGATGCCGGCGGAACGGGCCGGAGCTACCATGCCGAGCTGTCGGCGAAGAACCAGCGGCTCCGCGTGCATTACCTGCTCGAACCGGGCTGGAAAGCCGACGCCGCCATCCAGGGGCTCGGCCGCACCAACGGGACGAACCAGGCGCAACCGCCGCTGTTCCGCCCGATCGCGACCGACGTGAAGGCGGAGAAGCGCTTTCTCAGCACGATCGCGCGGCGTCTCGACACGCTCGGCGCCATCACGCGCGGGCAGCGTCAGACCGGCGGCCAGGGCCTGTTCCGGCCCGAGGACAATCTGGAATCCTCCTACGCTCGCGACGCGCTGCGCCAACTCTATCTCCTGATCGTGCGCGGCAAAATCGACGGCTGCTCGCTCCATCGTTTCGAGAGTTCGACCGGTCTGAAGCTGATGGATGACAACGGCATCAAGGACGAGTTGCCGCCGATCACCACATTCCTGAACAGGTTGCTCGCCCTCACTATCGAGCTGCAGGGCATCCTCTTCACGGCGTTCGAGCAACTGCTTGATGCCAAGGTGGCGGGCGCGATCGCGAGCGGCGTCTATGACCTCGGACTGGAAACGCTGATGGCGGAGAGCTTCGTCGTCACCGATCGCAGCGTCATCTACACCCATCCCGCATCGGGCGCCGAAACGCGGCTGCTCACCATCACCCAGCGCGAGCGCAATCGGCCGCTGTCGCTCGACGACGCCCTCCGATGGCTCGATGATCGCAGCGCGAAGCTGCTGGTCAACGAGCGCTCGGGTCGCGGCGCCGTGCAAGCTCCAGCACCATCGCTCATGCTCGACGATGGCGAGATCGAGCGCCGCGTTCGGTTGGTCCGGCC
>NZ_RZRX01000582.1:0-1091 GCF_003997405.1 Mesorhizobium sp. M2A.F.Ca.ET.042.01.1.1 | reverse complement strand
GTCTTCGAGATCACGGCCGAATATGAGGCCTTCCGCCTCGGCAAGGAAGTCGATGGCGCGCTCTACCGCGAGGCGGACGCGCAATGGTTCCGCGCCATCCTGATCGGCGTCGTCGAAAACCAGAAGACCATCGACCCCGTCATCCGCCAGGCGCTGACCGAGGACTGGCCGCTGTCGCGGCTGGATTCGACGCTGCGCGCCATCCTGCGCGCCGGCGTCTACGAATTGATGAAGCGCGAGGACGTGCCGGTGGCCGTGATCGTGTCCGAATATGTCGACATCGCAAAAGCTTTTTACGAGGAAGACGAACCCAAGCTGGTGAATGCCGTTCTCGATCGCGTCTCGCGCCGGGTTCGCGGCGAGGGGCGCGGCAAGGACGCCTCGTGACGACCGCAACGGCTGCGGTCGCCGCGACCGGCAGGGAAGGGCGCCGCACAGCCGTCCTGCTTGCCGCCGCGCAGGCGATCGTCGGTTCGGCCGCTCCGATCGCCATTTCGCTCGGCGCGCTGGCCGGGCAATACCTGCTCGGTCCCGACAAGTCTCTCGCGACGGCGCCGATCACCGGCTTCAATCTCGGCGTGGCGCTCGGAGCCTTGCCGGCCGCCGCCATCATCCGCAGCCTCGGCTATCGCGGCGGCTTCATGACCGGCGCCGTGGTCACCGCGCTCGGCGGCCTGATCGCGACGCTAGCGCTCTTCCAGGCGAGCTTTTGGCTGTTTGCCTTCGGCCTTTGCGTGATCGGCCTCGGCGGCGCCTTCGTGCAGCAGTTTCGCTTCGCGGCCGCCGACAACGCGCCGCCCCAATTCAAGGCGCGCGCCATCTCCTTTGTGCTAGCGGGCGGCATCGTCACGGCCATCCTCGGGCCGCAGATCGTCATTTACACCCGCGAACTGCTGGCCCCGGTCATGTTCGCGGGATCCTTTGCTTCGATCCTGCCGCTTGCGGCGGTTGGCGCGCTTGTCCTGTCGTTCCTGCGTGTGTCTTCAACGACCAACACCGTCGCCGAAACCGCTGCAAGCGATGCCCGGCCGCTGGCTGAAATCGTCATCCAGCCGCGTTTCGTCGCAGCGCTTTTCTGCACCGTCGGCAGC
>NZ_RZRX01000581.1:0-1123 GCF_003997405.1 Mesorhizobium sp. M2A.F.Ca.ET.042.01.1.1 | reverse complement strand
CCCCCGCCTTGACCGTCAGCTCGATCGCCGACATCACCGCCGGATTGGTGACGTCGTTAAGCTTGGCGACCGTCGGGTTGAGGCGGTCGGCGGCCATGATGTACTGGGTGAGGTCGTTGGTGCCGATCGAGAAGAACGCCACTTCCTTCGCCAGCGCCGGCGCGATCAGCACGGCGGCCGGCGTCTCGATCATCACGCCGAGGTCGAAGCTTGCATGCTCCACGCCCTCAGCCTTCAACTCGGCCGCGCATTCATCGACCAGCGCACGGGTCCGCGTCACCTCGGCGATTTCCGAGACCATCGGCAGCATCACCTTGATGTTGCCGTGAACTGCGGCCCTGAGCAGCGCCCGCAGCTGCCTCTTGAAGATGTCGGGACGATCCAGACACATGCGGATGCCGCGCCAGCCGAGGAAGGGATTCTCCTCGTCGGGGAATTCGATGCCGGCGATCGGCTTGTCGCCGCCGATGTCGAGCGTGCGCACGATGACCGAATGCGGCGCGAACGCCCTGGCCAGGGCGCTGTAGGTCTCGGCCTGCATGTCTTCCGAAGGCAGATGCATGTGGCGCATGAAGAGCAGCTCGGTGCGGAACAGGCCGACGCCCATGGCGCCGGCTTCCTGCGCCGCTTCGATCTCCTCCAGCGAGCCGATATTGGCCGCGACCTCGATCACCGTGCCATCCGCGCGGGTCGGCGTCACGCTCTTGAACACTTTCAGCCCGGCGCGCTCCTGCGTCGCGGCTTCAACGCGCTTGTTGAAATCGGAGCGCGTCGCCTCATCCGGATCGACGATCACATGCCCGGCATTGCCGTCGATGGCGACCTCCTTGGCCGCACGCAACTCGTTGACCTTGTCTCCCAGACCCAGCACGGCCGGAATGCCGTGTGAGCGGGCGATGATGGCGATGTGCGAGGTGGCGCCGCCATGGCCGCAGACCACGCCGCCGATGCGCTTCAGCGGCGCGCGCGCCAGATCCCAGGCGCCGATGTCGTCGGCAATCAGGATCGCGCCTTGCGGAATGGTCTCCAGGCTGACTTCGTCCTGGCCGAGCAGCACCAGGCAGATCTGCCGGCCGACGGCATGGACATCGTCGGCCCGAGCA
Organism: Mesorhizobium sp. M2A.F.Ca.ET.042.01.1.1; assembly: GCF_003997405.1. Lineage (NCBI taxonomy): Bacteria > Pseudomonadati > Pseudomonadota > Alphaproteobacteria > Hyphomicrobiales > Phyllobacteriaceae > Mesorhizobium > Mesorhizobium sp. M2A.F.Ca.ET.042.01.1.1. Next base: position 20 of record NZ_RZRX01000581.1, on the reverse strand, counting down.
TTGAGATAATGGTCGTCGAC
>NZ_RZRX01000580.1:0-1128 GCF_003997405.1 Mesorhizobium sp. M2A.F.Ca.ET.042.01.1.1 | reverse complement strand
CGGCGAGGCTTCGGGACGCAGGAACAGCGTGCGGTTGGTGGTGGCGTCGAGGAAAGCGCGATCGTGGCTGGCGATAATCACAGGCACCTCGCGCGGCAGCCCGTTCAGCCAGTCCTCCAGCTGGCTGATCCTGGCGAGGTCGAGATGATTGGTCGGTTCGTCGAGCAGGAGCACGTCCGGATCGGTGACCCAGACGCGGGCGATCAGCGCCAGCCGCTGCCAGCCGCCGCTCAACGCGCGCATCGGCCGGCTGCGCATGTCTTCCGGCACGTCGAGCGAGTCGAGAACCACGTCGACGCGCCACAACTCGCTGTCGCGCTGCTCGGCCGGCAAGGCGTCGACGACGACGTCATGGAAGCTGCGGCCGAGCAGCGCGTCGGGAACGGATTGCTCGACATGGCCGACGCGCAGGCCGCGCGACCAGGTGAGATCGCCGGTGGTGGGCTCGAGCTTGCCGGCCAGGCATTTGAGAAGCGTGGATTTGCCACGGCCATTGGCCGCGACGATGCCCAACCGGTCGCCGGCGCCGATGGTGAGGTCGAGGTTGGAGAAGAGCGGCGCACTCATGGTGACGCCGAGGGATTTGAGGCTGATCAAGGCCATTCGATTTCTCTGGTCTTGCCGACACTTTGTTGGAGCATGATCTTTCCCGAAAACCGGTTCCCACTTTTCGGGATCATGCTCTAGCGGCTCAATGCACTTTGACGGTGCGCCGGCTGATCAACGGATCAGCTTAGCGGCACCACGAAGGGCAGACCAAAAATCGAAACGGGAAAAACCCGGACCGTCCGGTCAGCCCTGCAAGCAAGCTCGCAGGGCGCAAATCGGGCCACGCTGACGATGGTGATCGATAAACACGCAGCCCCCCTTTCCAGAGTTCGAGTTGGGAGATTGGGTACACCGGGGGAGGGCAGGAGGCAAGAGGGCGGTGGAGTGCTTACCTTCTCCCCTTGTGGGAGAAGGTGTCGCCGAAGGCGACGGATGAGGGGTGCTCCAGGGAAAGCGAACGTCTCACTCGGCTGGAGCACCCCTCATCCGTCTCGGCGCTGCGCGCCGATCCACCTTCTCCCACAAGGGAGAAGGAAAAATCGCTGCTACTCCCTTGCAATGATCTCCTGGCCGTCGATG
>NZ_RZRX01000057.1:0-27813 GCF_003997405.1 Mesorhizobium sp. M2A.F.Ca.ET.042.01.1.1 | reverse complement strand
AACATCCTGTTCATCTGCGGCGGCGCCTTCGCTGGCCTCGACAAGATCATCTCGGATCGCGGCCGCAAGACCTCGATCGGCTTCGGCGCGACCGTGGCTTCGCCCGAAGATCGCCGCACCGGCGACCTGTTCCGCCAGGTCGAACCCGAGGATCTGCTGAAATTCGGCCTGATCCCGGAATTCGTCGGCCGTCTGCCGGTCCTGGCGACGCTGGAAGACCTCGACGAGCCGGCGCTGATCCAGATCCTGACCGAGCCGAAGAACGCGCTGGTCAAGCAGTACCAGCGGCTGTTCGAGATGGAGAATGTCGATCTGACCTTCCACGAGAACGCGCTGTCGGCGATCGCGAAGCGCGCGATCGAGCGCAAGACCGGCGCGCGCGGCCTGCGCTCCATCATGGAAGCGATCCTGCTCGATACGATGTTCGAGCTTCCGGCGCTGGAAGGCGTGCGCGAAGTGGTGATTTCGGAAGAGGTGGTGTCCGGCAACGCCAGGCCGCTCTACATATATTCCGAGCAGAAGGAAAAGAAGGGCAATGTCAGCGCCTGAAATGGCACTGGACCCGTCATTTTCATGGAACGGCGCCCGCGTGGCGCCGTTTTGCTGTCAACGGGGCGCGGATATGCGATGGAACGGGTCGAGCGACCGTGTTAACCCTTGATCTTTGCCCCGGCTGCATCCACCTAACAGCAGAAGGCCGAGGCGCCGAATTCTGTGCTGTAAAACTCCCGTCACAAACGGTGGTAGGCGGAACGACACTCGGTCGTTAATATGAGATTCGCGGTTGGCTAAAATAAGCGGCCGCGACATGAAAGGTTGGACAATGGCCAAGATATCTAAGGCTTCCGGCGACGGCGTTTTCGCAGTCCTCCCACTGCGCGATATCGTCGTGTTCCCGCATATGATCGTTCCGCTCTTCGTGGGCCGTGAAAAGTCGATCAAGGCGCTGGAAGAGGTGATGGGTCAGGAGAAGCAGATCCTGCTCGCCACCCAGATGAATGCAGCCGACGACGATCCTGAGCCCGATGCGATCTTCGACATCGGCACGCTCGCCAATGTGCTGCAGCTCCTGAAGCTGCCCGACGGCACCGTGAAGGTTCTGGTCGAGGGCGCCTCGCGCGCCAAGATCGTCTCGTTCACCGACCGCGCCGATTTCCATGAGGCCCGCGCCACCGCGCTCGCCGAGCCGGAAGAGGAAGAGGTCGAAATCGAGGCGCTTGCCCGCTCGGTCGTCACCGACTTCGAGAACTACGTCAAGCTGAACAAGAAGATCTCGCCCGAAGTGGTTGGCGCGGCCAGCCAGATCGACGACTATTCCAAGCTCGCCGACACGGTTGCCTCGCATCTCGCCATCAAGATCCCAGAGAAGCAGGAGATGCTTGCCACGCTTTCCGTCAAGGAGCGTCTTGAGAAGGCGATGGGCTTCATGGAAGCCGAGATCTCCGTGCTCCAGGTGGAGAAGCGCATCCGCTCGCGCGTCAAGCGCCAGATGGAGAAGACGCAGCGCGAGTACTACCTCAACGAGCAGATGAAGGCGATCCAGAAGGAGCTCGGCGAGGGTGAGGACGGCCGCGACGAGGCCGCCGAGATCGAGGCGCGCATCAAGAAGACCAAGCTCTCCAAGGAGGCCCGCGAGAAGGCGGAAGCCGAGTTGAAGAAGCTGCGGTCGATGTCGCCGATGTCGGCTGAATCGACGGTGGTGCGCAATTATCTCGACTGGCTGCTGTCGATCCCGTGGGGCAAGAACTCCAAGGTCAAGCAGGACCTCAACTATGCGCAGGACGTGCTCGACGCCGATCATTTCGGCCTCGACAAGGTCAAGGAGCGCATCGTCGAGTATCTTGCCGTGCAGAGCCGGCAGAAGAAGCTGAAGGGCCCGATCCTGTGCCTCGTCGGACCGCCCGGCGTCGGCAAGACCTCGCTCGGCAAGTCGATCGCCAAGGCGACCGGCCGCGAGTTCATCCGCATGGCGCTCGGCGGCGTGCGTGACGAGGCCGAGATACGCGGTCACCGGCGGACTTACATCGGCTCGATGCCCGGCAAGGTCATCCAGTCGATGAAGAAGGCCAAGAAGTCAAACCCGCTCTTCCTGCTCGACGAGATCGACAAGATGGGCCAGGACTTCCGCGGCGATCCGTCATCGGCCCTGCTCGAGGTGCTTGATCCGGAGCAGAACTCGACGTTCATGGACCATTACCTCGAGGTCGAATACGACCTGTCGAGCGTGATGTTCGTGACGACGGCGAACACGCTGAACATCCCTGCGCCCCTGATGGACCGCATGGAGATCATCCGCATCGCCGGTTACACCGAGGACGAGAAGATCGAGATCGCCAAGCGTCACCTGATGCCAAAGGTGATCCGTGATCATGCCCTGCAGCCGAACGAATTCTCGGTCGGCGAGGACGCGATCCGCGGCATCATCCAGACCTACACGCGGGAAGCCGGCGTGCGCAGCCTGGAGCGCGAGCTGATGAAGCTCGGGCGCAAGGCGGTGACCGAGATCCTGCGGACGAAGAAGAAGACGGTGAAGATCACGGCGGAAAACCTCGCCGATTATCTTGGCGTGCCGCGCTTCCGCTTCGGCCAGGTCGAGGCCGACGATCAGGTCGGCGTGGTCACGGGTCTTGCCTGGACGGAAGTCGGCGGCGAGCTGCTGACGATCGAAGGCGTCATGATGCCCGGCAAGGGCCGCATGACGGTGACGGGCAATCTGCGCGACGTGATGAAGGAATCGATCTCGGCGGCGGCTTCCTATGTCCGCTCCAGGGCGCTCGATTTCGGCATCGAGCCACCGCTGTTCGACAAGCGCGACATCCACGTCCACTTGCCGGAAGGCGCGACCCCCAAGGACGGCCCGTCCGCCGGTGCCGCGATGGCCACGGCCATCGTGTCGGTGCTGACGGGTATCCCGGTCCGGGCCGATGTGGCGATGACCGGCGAGATCACGCTGCGTGGTCGCATCCTGCCGATCGGCGGCCTGAAGGAGAAGCTGCTCGCAGCATTGCGCGGCGGCATCAAGAAGGTGCTGATCCCGGAAGAGAACGTCAAGGATTTGGCGGACATTCCGGACAATGTGAAGAACGGCATGGAGATCGTTCCGGTCTCGCGGGTCGGCGAGGTGCTCGCGCACGCGCTCACCCGGATGCCGGAGCCGATCGAGTGGGTCGAGCCGGTTAATGCGCCGGCTCCGGTCGACAGCGGCGACGATGCCGGAAAGTCGCTCGCGCACTAACAAATGTTAAGGATGCAGTGCACAAAGAGAAAGCCGGGCCTTGAGCCCGGCTTTTCATGTGAAAAAGCCACGAAAAAATGCAAAAAAGCCCGGAATTCCGCGGTTTTTGGGCTTGGGTTCCGAGAAGCTTCTTTCTAAAGTCCGTTTCCTGCCGGATGAGTCGTAAGTTCCGGTTTTCTCATGGAAGGGAATTTTGATGAACAAGAACGAACTGGTGTCCGCTGTCGCCGATGCCGCAAGCATTTCGAAGGCTGATGCGCAGTCCGCCGTCGATGCGGTGTTCTCCGTGATCACAGGCGAACTGAAGAAGGGCGGCGATGTCCGGCTTGTCGGCTTCGGAAATTTCACCGTGTCAAAACGCGCTGCTTCGACCGGCCGCAATCCGCAGACCGGCGCGGAAGTGAAGATTCCGGCGCGCACCGTGCCGAAGTTCTCGGCCGGCAAGGGCCTCAAGGACGCGGTCAACTAAGACCTTTTTCTTCAAGAGCAGAAAAGCCGGGCTTGCCCGGCTTTTCTTTTTTGCGCTGACAGGCAGCCGGTTCAGGCCGTCGGCGCGTCGGCGCGCATCAGGCCTTCCTGTTTCAAATCCGCCCACAGCGCCGCCGGTATCTTGGTGTCGAGCAGCGCCCGGTTGCTTTCGACCTCGGCCGGCCGTTGGCCGCCGGGGATCACCGACATCACCGACGGATGCTGCAACGGGAATTGCAGCGCCGCCTCGATCAGGCGCACATTGTGGCGCTTGCAGACTTCCTCGATACGCGCGACGCGATCCAGAATTTCCTTCGGCGCCTCGCTGTAGTTGTAGAAGGCACCGGGCTTCGGCCCGGTGGCCAGCACGCCGGAATTGTAGGGGCCGCCCAGCACGATGCCGATGCCGCGCTTCTGGCAAAGCGGCAGGAAGGACTGCAGCGCTTCCTGTTCGAGCAACGTATAGCGGCCGGCGAGCAGGAACAGGTCGAAATCGCCGCGTTCGGCCAGCGTCTGCGCGACCTGCCACTCATTGATGCCGCCGCCGATAGCCTTGATCACGCCCTGGTCGCGGAGCGAAAGCAGTCCGTAATAGCCGGACGACATGAACTCCGCGATGCGGGCATCCGAGGCTTCCTTGCTGCCATGGGTGAAGATGTCGACGTCGTGCACGAAGAGGATGTCGATGCGGTCGACGCCAAGACGCTCCAGCGAGGCCTCGAAGGAGCGCACGACGCCGTCATAGGAGTAGTCGTAGACTTCCCGGCGCGACGGCGTCTCGAAGAACTTGCCGATGCCGGTGCGCTGGTCCGGCGGGGCGACGCGCATGAGGCGGCCGACCTTGCTCGACAGCACATAGTCGTCGCGCTTCCTGCCGCGCAGGAACGGGTTGAGGCGGGTTTCCGACAGGCCGAGGCCGTATAGCGGCGCCGTATCGAAGTAACGGCAGCCAGCCTTCCATGCCGCCTCCAGGGTGGCATTGGCGTCCTCGTCGGAGATGGCGCGATAGAGATTGCCGAGCGGCGCGGTCCCGAAGCCGAGTTCGGTGAAGGTGATGCCGCCATTGCCGATGCGGTCGAAGTGCCGTGTCTTCATGTCTGACGATGTCCCGGAGCGATTTGTCTGACATGACACTATCACGCCGGTGGCCCAGCAAAAGTGCCGAGGCTCGTTGGACAGCGATTTTCGCAATGGTAGCATGAACAAAAACAAGCCTTTCGCGGCCAGCGAGCCGCCGAATCTGTAGAGACACGCGACATCGCGCAGATAGGGTGAGCCATTCCATGAGCAAAGCCGGATCCGGCATGTTCGCGACCGCGCTGGACGAGCTTGGCGCGGTGCTGGCGCGCACGGATGAAGCGCGGATCGACGCAGCCTGCGCCATGCTGGCCGGCGCCGGCGGGATCGCCGTCTATGGCTGCGGCCGCGAGGCGCTGCAGGTAAAGGGTTTTGCCATGCGGCTCTATCATCTCGGCCTGCCGGTCTCGGTGGTCGGCGACATGACCACGCCGCCGCTCGGGCAGGGCGACGTCTTCCTGGCGAGCTCGGGGCCGGGCGAGACCACCACGGTGCTGACCTTGATGCGGGTTGCCCGCGATGCCGGCGCGAAGGTGCTGCTCCTGACGGCCGAACCGACAGGCAGCGCGGCGAAGCTTGCCGACTTCACGCTGGTCATTCCCGCCCAGACCATGGCCAGCGACCAGGGCGCGGCAAGAAGCTCGGTGCTGCCGATGGGCTCGCTGTTCGAAGGCGCGCTGTTCCTCTTGTTCGAGATCATGGTGCTGAGGCTCCAGGCGCTGACCAATGCGACGCCGGAAGCCATGCGCGCCAGGCACACCAATATGGAGTAGGGCATGCGCTACGAGCTGATGCTGCCGCACCAGATCCGCAAGGCGATCGAGGAGAACTGGCCGGTCGTGCTGCCGCTCGGCGTGCTCGAATACCATGGCGAGCACATGGCGGTCGGGATGGACACTTTGGCCGTCATCAAGACGGTGGAGCTGATCGAGAAGGAGAGGGACCTCGTCATCCTGCCGCCCTTCTATTACGGCGCGGCAAGCTATGCGGTGGCGCCGCCGGAAGGCAGCGGCTCGGTGCAGGTCGGCGGTCCGGTGCTTTCGCCATTCGCCGAGGAATTGTTCTACGGGCTGCTGCGCATCGGCTTCCGCAACATCCACGCCATCATCCATCACCAGACCGAGAATTTCGTCGCCGGCATGCCGACCGACCTCGCCTTCAAGACCGCGGGGCGGCAGGCGATCTTCCGCTTCCTGGAAAAGGAGCGCGGCGAAGGCTGGTGGGGGTCGAACAGCATGGCCGACTACTATGCCGGCCATGCGCAGGGCGAGAATGTCTTCAACTGGGTGCAGGTGCACCCGCTGATGCCGGCCGCGATGAACGGCAAATACCCGTTCGACCATGCCGGCAAAGGCGAAACCTCGCTGATGCTGGCGCTATGCCCCGAGGCCGTGGACGAGAAGCATTTGGCCGACAATACCGGCTGGTACACGAAAGACGCGGCGGAGGCCTCGGCAGGCCTCGGCAAGATCGGCGTCGCCATGATCCTTGATCATTTAAGGTCCATCCTGGTGCGATAGGCGCGGTTCTTCCTTCTCCCCTTGTGGGAGAAGGTGGATCGGCGCGCAGCGCCGAGACGGATGAGGGGTGTTCCAGCGGAGTGAGGCGTCCGCGTTCCCTGGAACACCCCTCATCCGGCCGCTGCGCGGCCACCTTCCCCCACAAGGGGGGAAGGAAAGGTCCAGCTACTTCACCGAGCCGGCCGTCATGCCCATGATCAGGTAGCGCTCGAGCGCGATGCCGATGATCGCCAGTGGCGCGATCGCGGCAGTGGCCAAGGCTGCCATCGACCACCAGTTGATGCCTTGCGAGCCGGTCTGGCTCGCCACCATGACGGGGATGGTCTTGGCGTCGGTCGATGTCAGAAGCGCGGCGAAGAAATACTCGTTCCAGCACAGCACCATCGCCAGGATGAAGGCGGCGACCATGCCGGGCAGGGCGATCGGCATGACGATGCGGAAGAAGGCGCCCCAGATCGACAGCCCGTCGACCAAAGCCGCTTCCTCCAATTCGACGGGAATGGAGTTGAACTGGTCGCGCATGATCCAGATGACGATCGGCAGCACCATCAGCGTGTAGAGGAGCACGAGACCGATGCGGGTGTCGAGGAGCGCCACTTCCCGGTAGAGCACCAGGAAGGGGAGCGCCAGCACGACCGGCGGCAGGATGAGCTGCGACAGGAAGAAGAATGAGATGTCCTCGTTCCTGAACCAGGCGAATTTGTAGCGGTAGCGGACAAGGCCATAGGCGGCGAGGCTACCGATGATGATGGCGAGAGCCGATGCGCCGACCGAGGTGATGACCGAGTTCATGAAGCGCTTGAAGAATTCGTCGCGCACGGTCGAGGTCTGGAAGATCGAATCCGGCGACAGGCCGAGCGAGCGCCAGCCCTTCCAGTCCGGCGTGAAGTCGACGAAGGGGATGAGATGGCCTTGCGTGACGTCGACCGCCGATTTGAAGGAGGTGGTGATCGTCCAGTAGATCGGGAACAGGCACACGAATGCCCAGAAGACGAGCGCGCCATAGATGAAGAGGCGGCTGGTGATGAAGGCCGCCGGCGAGCGGATTTCGGAAACGGTGTAGTCGGTGGTCTGGACGCTCATGATGCCGCTCAGTTGACGTTGCGCACGAAGCGACTGGCGACTTTCAGCAGCCAGGTCACGAACACGATGATGATGATCAGATAGGCCATGGCGAGCATCGTGCCGTAGCCGACATTCGAGCGATCGCGATATTCGCGATAGATGAAGCTCGACACGGAATCGGTGGCGCCGCCGGGGCCGCCGGAGGTGAGCGTGATGATGATGTCGGCAAGCTTCAGCTTGAAGATGATGCGCAGGATCACGGCCGTCACCGACACTGGCAGCATCAGCGGAAAGGTCACCTGCCAGAAGGTCTGCCACGCGGTCGCGCCGTCGACGCGGGCGGCTTCCAGCACCTCGCGCGACATCGCCTGCAGGCCGGCAAGCAGCATGATCATCATGAACGGGACGAAGGTCCAGGCATCGAGCATCATGATCGAGATGCGGGCGGTGATCGGGTCGGAGAAGAAGGCGGGATTGTCCCAGCCGAGATGACGCGCCAGCGTCGCCGCCGGGCCGAACCGGTACTCCATCAGCGACTTGCCGACCATCCAGGAGACGGCGACGGGCGACAGCATCAGCGGCAGCAGGAAGACGACGCGGAAGAACTTTCGCGCCTTGATCTGCGCGTTGAGCAGCAGCGCCAGGCCGAAAGCGATGACATATTCGACCAGCACCGCAAGCACATAGAGCACCATGTTGAACAGCGCATTACGGTAATAGGGGTCGGCCAGCATCTGCCAGAAATTGTCGAGGCCGTTGAACCTGCGCCCGGCAAACGAACTTAGGTTCCAGTCGGTGAGGGCGATGTAAAAGCCGAACAGCGTCGGGAAGATCACCATGGCGATGGTGAAGAGCAGCGCCGGCAAAAGGAACAGCGCGCGCTGCCCGTCCTCGCCGCGCGTCAGCACCTGCCAGGCGCCGAGTGCTGCGCCCCACAGAATGTAGGCGTAGATCACCGGCCGCCAGGTGTCGAAGCCGATCGTGGACATCTCGGTCTTGTAGAGGATCTGCACGACGATGATCGCCAGCAAGCCGAGCGTCGCGACGGCCAGCAGGCTCCAGCCGAGGCGCTTGCGGCCAGCCGGGATCAGGTCGGCCGGATTTGCCGGCCACGCATTCGCGGTCGAAGTCTGCTCAGCCACGCCTTGCCTCTTTGCGATTCAAAACCGGCCCGGCCGGTAAAAATGCGGCCCGGTGACGATGTGCCACCGGGCCGCGACGTCTCGTAAGCCAGCCTACATGCCGAGCGAGGCTTTGTAGAGCTTGACCTGGTTTTCGCGGCCGATCTGGTCGGTCAGCTTTTCCCAGGCCGCTGCGATGGCGTCGGCGCCTTCCTGCGCCTTCATCTTGCCGGCGAAGGTGTTGGCCAGGATGTCCTCGGCAGCGGAGTAATACTGAAAGATGCCGGGGATGCGCGGCTCGATCGCCGCGTTCGGATGGTTGTAACTATCGCCTTCCGACTTGAGATAGGAGGTGATGAACGCCTCGTCATAGCCGGCCGCAACCCATTCGGGAATGTTGAAATGGGAGTTGCGGTAGGGCTGAAAGCCCGACGGATACATCGCCGTCCAGATCGACAGGTCCTTGCCGCCGAGATGGGCTGCGGCCGACCATGCGGCCTTCTTCTTCTTCTCGTCGGCATCGACGCGTGCCATGACATAGACGCCCCAGCCGAGATAGGCGCAGTTCGGCGCATAGTTCGGGCCGCTGGCGAGCTTGTCCCACTTGCCGGTCTTGGAGTTGTAGACATCGTCTGAGCCGGGCAGGATCGAGAAGCCGGTGACATCGCCGATGACCGAGCTGTCGTTGGTCTTGACGTTCGAGCCGACGTCGCCCCACCAGGGGATCATCGAGCCGGTACCGGCCAGGAACTGCTGGAAAGCAGTCGTGTTCGGATCGGCGTTGATCTGGTCGGCAGGCTCGGAGGGCAGGGCGTCGATGACGTCCTGGATGGCGCGCACCCAAGCCGGATTGTTGACGCGCGGCTTCATCGTGTCGGCGTCGAACAGCCAGGCCTTGTCATCGGGATGCTTGGCATAGGCGGTGGCGCGGCTGCCGAGGAAATAGAAGCCGAAACCGCCCCAGGGCTTGGGGGCGTCGAGATAGCCATAGACGTCCTGGCCCTTGAATTTCTTGCCTTTCAGGAACTTGGTCACGGCCTGGACCTGCTGCCAGGTCTTGGGCACGCCCCACTCCGTCAGGCCCGCCTTGTCGCCGCTGTCCGCCTTCCAGGCTGCCGCCAGGTCGGAGTCGGAGAACACGTCGGTGCGGTAGTTGAAATTATGCGCATCGCCGTCGATGGTCACGCGATACTGCTTGCCGTTCCACGTGCCGACCGGCGGCTTGAGATAGTTGACCAGGTCGTCGAAGTCGATCTGCTTCTTGACCCAGTCGGGCATCTCGGAGGTGAGGCCCTTGCCGCAGACATCGCCTTCGAATGGCGCGCCCATCTCGATGATGTCGAAGTCGACGGTGCCGGTGGCGATCGATTGCTGCAGGCGGGCGTTGTAGTCGGCCTGGGCGAGGTCGATCCAGCTGATCTTGGCGCCCGTATAGGCCTCCCACGGCTTCAGGAAACCACGGAACAGCACGTTGTGCAGGTTCTGGTTGTTGAGGCCCATGAAGGTGAGCTCGACACCGGCGAACTCGCCTTCCTTGACGTTGGCCTTTGTCGCTTCCAGGCAGAGCTCGCCGACCTTCTGGAAGTCGGCATCCGTCGGCTGGCCTTTGCCGACGCCCGGGATCTGCAGGATTTTCGCACGCAGACTATCGTCGGCCGCGGCCGGCCTCGTCAGCGCGCCGAGCCCGGCGCCGGACGCAGCGGCGATCGCGGCCATCGAGGCAGCACCCTTCAGCACATCGCGGCGGCTCGCACCGGCGCGCATCAGTTTTTCGTACAGGTCGACTCTCATCTACAGGTTCCTCCCAGAACAACAGCGATTGAATTGAAATGCCAATTTCTCGGACGTGCAAACGTCTACGGTTCTCCTCGATCATACGGGGACGTGGGACCCCACCCTGCGTCGCCGGAGTTCCGATTTCAGGGTAACAGGCCTGCGTCGGATTGGCACTCACCACTATTCGCGTAATCGATTACCTTGTCAACAAGATTGGCTTTTTATCTATAAGATACCGACTTGCCGTTGCCGCTGGCAATGGCTAGCTTCACCGCAAACGATAAAGGGGAGACGATGGCTCAAGTCGCGATCAGCAGTGTGGCCAAGGCGTTCGGGACCGTCAAGGTCCTGCACGAGGTCAGCGTCGACATTGCCGACGGGCAGTTCGTCGTGCTGGTCGGCCCTTCAGGATGCGGCAAGTCCACGCTGCTCAGGATGGTGGCCGGGCTGGAAACGGTTTCCGGCGGCACGATCTCGATCGGCGACCGCGTCGTCAACAACCTGCCGCCGGCCAAGCGCGACATCGCGATGGTGTTCCAGAATTACGCGCTCTATCCGCACAAGACGGTGGAGCAGAACATGGCCTTCGCGCTGAAGCTGCGCGGTACCGATCCAGCCGTCGTCGCAGAACGCGTCAAGCGCGCCGCCGACATCCTCGACCTTGCGCCCTATCTCAAGCGCTATCCGCGTCAGCTTTCCGGCGGCCAGCGCCAGCGCGTCGCCATGGGCCGCGCCATCGTGCGCAATCCGCAAGTGTTTCTGTTCGACGAGCCGCTTTCCAACCTCGACGCCAAGCTGCGCGTGCAGATGCGCACTGAGATCAAGGAACTGCACCAGCGGCTGAAGACCACGACGATCTATGTCACCCACGACCAGATCGAGGCCATGACCATGGCTGACAAGATCGTGGTGATGCGCGACGGCCGCATCGAGCAGATCGGTGCGCCGCTCGAATTATTTGACCGGCCCGCCAATCTGTTTGTCGCCGGCTTTATCGGCTCGCCGGCGATGAACCTGCTCATGGGTACTGTCAAGAAAGGGGGCACGGTGAGGAAGGGCGAGAAACCGGTCGTCGACATTGCCGGCACAGCGTTTCCGATGCCCGCCAACAGTGCCGGCGAGGATGGTCAGGCCGTCGTCTACGGCGTGCGCCCCGAGCACCTGGAGATCCATCCCGACGGCGTCGAGGCCAAGATCTCGGTTGTTGAGCCGACCGGCTCGGAAACCCTGGTGTTCGTGCGCTTCGGCGAGGGCGAGATGGTGGCGCTGTTTCGCGAGCGCCACGACTTCAAGCCGGGCGACACGCTCAAGCTCAAGCCGCGTCTCGACCAGGTCCACCTCTTCGACGCCGAAACCGGCAAGCGACTTTAGATCTTTAGCAATTCCGGACGGAAAACCGCCTTTCCTGGAATTGCTCCAGACCGCACACAGACTTCCGGGAGGAAACCATGCTCAAAGGGATCAATCCGCTGCTCAATGCCGACGTGCTCCAGGCGCTGCGGGCGATGGGCCATGGCGACGACCTGATCATCGCCGACACCAATTTCCCGTCCGATTCGGTGGCGCGGCAGACCGTGCTCGGCAAGCTCTTGCGCATCGATGCGCCGGCGGCCGACGTGGTGAAGGCGGTGCTGTCACTCTATCCGCTGGATACGTTCGTCAACGACGCGGCGGCCCGCATGGAGATCGTCGGCAAGCCGAACGAGATCCCGCCGGTGCAGAAGGAGGTCCAGAAGGAGATCGACACGGCCGAGGGCAAACCCTGGCCGATGATCTCGATCGAGCGCTACGCCTTTTACGAGCGCTCCAAGAAGGCCTATTGCGTGATCCAGACCGGCGAGCGCCGCTTCTATGGCTGCTTTGCCTTCCGCAAAGGCGTTGTGCCGCCGGATGCGGAGTAAGGACATGGCCGCCGCCAAGCCTGTTGTCATCCTCGGTGTGTTCGTCGCCGACACCGCCTATCGCGCCGATCGCCAGCCGCGCATGGGCGAGACGATCCTCGGCAATTCCTTCAAGCTCGGGCCGGGCGGCAAGGGCTCGAACCAGGCGGTGGCTGCCGGCAAGCTTGGCGCCGACATCACTTTCCTGACCAGGCTTGGCGTCGATGCCTTTGCCGACATGGCCAAGCAGACCTGGAGGGATGCTGGCGTCAAGAGCGCCGTGATCGACACGCCGGACAGCTATACGGGTGCTGCCTATATCTTCGTCGAGGAAGGCACGGGCAACAATGCCATCATCGTTAGCCCGGGCGCGGCGATGCTGATTTCCCCCGCAGACATCGAGGCGCATGCCGGCCTGATCGGCTCCGCCGGCGTCTTCGTCACCCAACTCGAACAGCCGATCGACGCGGCCTTAAGGGCGCTGGAAATCGCGCGCGGGGCAGGGGTGACGACCATTCTCAATCCCGCGCCGGCGGCAAGCCTGCCGGACCGCATCTACACGCTCTGCGACTATGTCACGCCCAACGAAACCGAGGCCGAAGGGCTGACCGGCATCAAGGTGTCGTCGGTCGACGACGCCCGCCGCGCCGCCGACGCTCTGCTGGCCAAGGGTGTCGGGGCCGTCATCGTGACGCTGGGAGACAAGGGCGCGCTTCTGCACACCAAGGACCGCTCCGAGCATATCGACGCCGTCAATGTCGGCCCGGTGGTCGAGACCACCGGCGCGGGCGATGCTTTCAACGGCGGTCTTGCCGCCGCTTTGGCAAAAGGCGTCGAGCCGCTGGAGGCCGTGCGCTTCGCCTGCGGGGTCGCGGGCATTTCGGTGACCCGCCCCGGCACCGCGCCGTCTATGCCGACATCGCAAGAGGTCGAGGCGCTGCTGGCGAAGGCATGAACTCGTAGTCCACGCGGTTTATTAGCGGCCTCTTGACCCGGAACGCTCCTCAAGCGAGCGCGTTCATCCTCCTGGTTTGCAACGCCGGAACGGCAGGATGAAGAAATTTTACGAAAAGCCCACGCTCGTGAAGCGGCAGAAGCTCACCGAACGGACGGCCCAGATTGTCGCTTCCGGCGTCGTCCTGGGCGAATGATTTCCGTGATCGGGCTCGGATAGCGCTACAGAATCCTGCTGGTCAGTTCCAGCATCGTCGTTGCGCCTTGCTCGCTGCCGGCCATATGCACGACGCGAAGGACGCGGAGGTCCCTGTTCGTTCCCTCGACCGGTATCGACACGCTTTCGCCGACCCGCGGCAGCTCCTGGAAGGCGAGCTCGTCGACATCCCTCTCATCGTCGATGGAAATCCGACATCTCACAGCCATCTGATTTCTCCCGTTTTACCCGAGGGCTGAACGGAACAAGGTTGGAATGGTTCCGAGAAAGGCGGCGGCGCGTTGTGAGAGGTCCCGCTTCGATCGCGCGCGAGGGGACCGCGCTAAAGTGCGCTGTACAAACCAAATTTTCCGATTGATCCCGTGAAGGAAATGGCGCGAGTGACGGGGCTCGAACCCGCGACCTCCGGCGTGACAGGCCGGCACTCTAACCGACTGAGCTACACCCGCGCACTGACGAGCACGTGTCAGGCGTGTCGTCGTTGAGGCGCTGGATAAGGGGTTCGCCTGCGGGTGTCAAGCGCGGCTTTCAACCATTACAGCAATCAGGAGAAGGTTTTTTGACAGCGGCGTCGAGGCCGGGGAAAACCTGCCGCGACAGGCGCGCCGTGCGGTTCATTTGGCCTTGCGAAGCCGAGCCTAACTGCTTAAAGGTCCGCGCTCAGGCGGGCGATTAGCTCAGTTGGTAGAGCGCTTCGTTTACACCGAAGATGTCGGCGGTTCGAGCCCGTCATCGCCCACCATTACGCCGAACAAGCTTAAGCAGAACGCGGCAGCGGCCCTTGCCAGGGCCACCGCCTTATCGAGCTGCGGTCAGGCCGCTACTGCCTGACGTAGCAGCGCTTGTGAGCGCCTGGAGCGGGATCGTCGCCGAAAGCGTCGTTGCTGCAGCGAACGCCGTTCCTGAAGACGTCCTGCGTGTATTGGCCGCGTGCGCCGTATCTGACCATTGCGCGGCCACGGAAATCGCAGAACTCACCCTCCCTGGCGCAGGCGACCCATTCGCCGCGGTCCGGGCGCGAGCCGTAGTCATCGTCCCCGTAATCGTTGTCATCGCCATAGCCGCCGCCACGCGCCACGAAATAACAGGCCTTCTCGCGGCCGGGGGCGGGGTCGCCAAAAACGCGATTCGAGCAAGGGACGGCTCGACGATCGAAAAACCGGGAGGTCATTCGACCGCGCGCGCCGTAGACCACTTCCGTTGGGTAAGGCAGGCGGCAAATGCCACCCTCGTTCGCGCATCGCCGCAGCTGCTGCGCCGACGCGGTGGTGGGGAACAGGGCCGTAGCGGCCGCGGCCAAGCCGACGAGGCAGATGAAGGCCAGCGTTGCTCGGATCGAGACGTGAAAAGTTCTTAACACGAATTGTCTCCCGGTTTGGTTGTACGCCGGCATCCTACAGCAGGCGGATTAAATGCGCGATGAATGCCTGATCGGGAGGCTATTGTTAACTCGGGCGGTCCTACGGGCGGCCGTGGCTCAATATTTAA
Organism: Mesorhizobium sp. M2A.F.Ca.ET.042.01.1.1; assembly: GCF_003997405.1. Lineage (NCBI taxonomy): Bacteria > Pseudomonadati > Pseudomonadota > Alphaproteobacteria > Hyphomicrobiales > Phyllobacteriaceae > Mesorhizobium > Mesorhizobium sp. M2A.F.Ca.ET.042.01.1.1. The sequence goes on along the minus strand of NZ_RZRX01000057.1, from coordinate 13,012 downwards.
TGATCCGCCGCTCAACGAGGACCACCAGGCAGAACAGCGCGATCGACAGCGATGACGAAAGAACGATCGCGGCGTAGAGCCGGTCGGACTGATAGTTGAAGGTTGCCTGGATGATCAGCGCGCCGAGCCCTTTGTCCGAGCCGATCCACTCGCCGACGATGGCGCCGATCACGGCGGTGGCCGACGCGATCCTGAGTGACGAGAACAACATCGGCAGAGCACGGGGCAGGCGCAGGCTCCAGAAGACCTCCGAGCGTGTCGCCGACAGCACCCGGAACAGCTCGTGTTCGTTGTCGCTGGCCGAATCGAGGCCGCGGATCATGTTCACCAGCGTCGGGAAGAAGCAGATCACCGCGGCGATGACGATCTTCGGCGTCATGCCGAGGCCGAAGATCAGGATGATGATCGGCGAAAGCGCCAGGATGGGGATGGTGTTGAAGAACAGCACGATCGGGAAATAGGCGGCCTGCAGGACGCGGCTGTGGACGAAGAGCACGGCCAGCAGCACGGCAGCGAGATTGCCGATGACGAAGCCGGCCAGCGCCTCGATCAGCGTCGGCCGCAGATTGTCGACGAGAAGCGCAAAATTCTTCTGGAAGACACCAAAGATAGCGGTGGGCGTCGGCACGATATAGGCCGGCACGCCGAGCAGCGGCAGAATGTATTGCCAGGCAAGCAGGATCGAAGCCGCGCCCAGGACCGGAAGCGCGACCGTCGTTTGCGGGGAGAGCGGCGCCTGTCTCACGATGCGCGCTCCAGCGCCGTTCGCAGATCGGCCATGGCGGCGACGATCGCCGCATCCTCGCGCTTGCAGCGATTGCCTTCCTGCTTGAGGGGCCGCATGTCGAGGTCCTTGACGACACGTCCCGGATTGGCGGCCAGCACGATGACGCGCTCGCCGAGATAGGCGGCTTCGGCGATCGAATGGGTGACGAAGAGGATGGTCGTGCCGCTGCGCCGCCAGAGCGCCAACAGCTCGTCGTTCAACCGGTCGCGTGTGATCTCGTCGAGCGCGCCGAAGGGTTCGTCCATCAGAAGCAATTTGGGCTCGCCGAGCAGGGCGCGCGCGATCGCCACGCGCTGGCGCTGGCCGCCGGAGAGCTGGTGCGGCAGGCGCTCACTGAGGCCGCCGAGTCCCATCAATTCAAGCAGTTCCGTGCTGCGATCCTCGATCTTGCGTGTCAGGCTGCGCAGGCCGACGCCAAGCGGCAAGCGCACATTGTCGCGCACCGTGCGCCAGGGAAGGAGGGTCGGATCTTGGAAGACGAAGCCGACATCGCGGCGCGAGCGCACCGTATGCGGCGTCTGGCCAAGCACGCTGATCGCGCCGCCGAGCGGATCGAGCAGGTCGGCCACCACCCTGAGCAAGGTCGACTTGCCGCAGCCTGACGGGCCCAGGATCGACAGGAAGGAACCGGCCTCGACGGTGAGGTCGAGGCCGGCGAGCACTTTGACGGCCGTCTGCCGGCCGCCATAGCCGACATCCAGCCGTCGCGCTTCGATCGCGTGCGGCATTAGATCAGCACAACGTCTGATTGGACCGTCATGCTGATCTAACTCTTAGTTGGAGCATGATTTTTTCCAAAAGCCGGTTCCCACTTTTTGAGATCATGCTTTACGCGGCGGGCGCGTCGAGCTTGGGCCGGTCGGCGGCCGAGAGTTTGAGTATCTTCGTGGTGTAGACATCGGCGGCCGCCGGGCGACCGTTTGGATACTGGCCAACCTTGTCGAGCAGCGCCAATTGCTCCTCTATCGAGGCCGGGTCGAACGTGCCCCAGCCGTCCTTGGCGGTGGCGCCGTCAAAGGAGAGTTTCAGCACCAGATTGACGGTCTTTTCCTCCCAGCCAAGATCCATTTCCGGATAGGCGGCGACCATCTTCTTGACCGCTTCCTGCGGATTGGCATGCACCCAGCCCCAGCCTTTGCCGACGGCGCCGATGAACTTCGCCAGCGTCTCAGGATCCTTTTCGATTGCCGCGTCGGTAGCGAAATAGACGTCCGCGTAGGAGCTCAGCCCGAGGTCGCGCGTCAGAAGGTCGATGCGGTCGTCGCCGACGACGCTGAGCGCCTGGGTGTTGGTGATCCAGCCGCCGATGGCGTCGACATCGCCGCGCACCAGCGGCGCCTTGTCGAAGCCAACATTGACGATGGTCACCTCCGACGGGTCGATGCCGTTCTTGGCCAGGATCTCGTCGATGACGAAGCGTGCGGTCGGCTGGATGCCGATCTTCTTTCCCTTGAGATCGGAGACACTGCGGATCGGCTTGGCCGGTTTCGAGGTCAATGCATAAGGACCGGTGCGGAAGCCGCAGGCGATGATCTTGATCGGCACGCCGCTGGCGCGGGCAGAATATAGCTGCGGCGTTTCCGAGAACTGCCCAAGCTGGGCGGCGCCCGAAATGACCGGCGGCACGGTCGACGCGTTGGGGCCGCCGGGACTGAACTCGACCTCCAGCCCAGCGTCCTTGAAATAGCCGTTGGCGACGGCCGCGATATCGCCGATCTGGCCGTTGGACATCAACCAGTCATACTGGATGACGACCTTGCCCGCGGCCTTGGCGCCCGGCGTCAGCACCAGCTGCATGCCGGCAGATACGGCCGCAACGGCTGCGATGCCGCCTTTTACAAACGCACGGCGGTTCAATTCGAAGTCCCTGTTCCCACTCATTTTTCGCTCCTGTTGCAGACTTTTTTCGTCTCTTCTCCAGGCGCCGTTCCCTTCGGCCCGGCGTCGTCTACGGCTGTTCGTCGTGGTAATCGCCAGGGCCGCCGTCGAGCCAGGCGTAAAGCTCCCAAAGCGTGTCGTCCGGGTCGCTGAAATAGGCGCAGCGCGCGTTCCAGACGTAATCTTCGGGCGGGCCGCAGAAGGGCACGCCCTTGGCGCTCAATTCGCCGTGCAGCCGGTCGATGTCGGCCGGCGTGTCGAGCTGCACGGCGACGCAAACCTTATGCGCGTGGCGCGGCGATCTCAGGTTGGACACGCCGGTGTGCCGGTTGATGTGGTCGAGCTCCCAGGCAGCGAGCGTCACGCCCTCGCCATGGAAATCGGCAAAGCCTTCGGCGCGGCGGCGCAAGCGGAAGCCGAGCTTATCGACGTAGAAATCGACCGTCCGTTCGATATTTTCGACCAGCAGGCAGACGTCGGAGATGCGGGTGACGCTCGCAGGCATGGCTATCTCGCTCCGGTGTCTTTCGAGAGCGGCAGCTTGACGCCGACGCGGTTGGCGGCGCCGACGATATGGGTGCGCATCGCCGCCTCCGCCGCGGCCGGATCGCCCGCCACCAGAGCCTCATAGATGCGCACATGCTCGCCGACATTGATCTCGACGAGGTCGTGAAGCGGGTTCGTCATGCGCGCGTAGTGGATCGAGTGGCGGATCTGCTCGCAGACGAACGAGATGAAGGTGTGGATGTAGCTGTTGCCGGTGGCGCGCGCGATCTCGCGGTGGAATAGCAGGTCGGCGTCGATGCTGCCTTCTTCCCAACGCTCCTCGCCGCCCATGCGGTCGAGCGCAGCCTTGATCGAATCGAGATGGCCCTGATTGCGGCGCGCCGCGGCGAGCGCAGCCGATTCGGCCTCGAGGATGCAGCGCAGCTCGAACAGCCGCTCCATGTTGTGCGTGTCCTTGAGCGCCTCGCGGTCGATGCGGATCGCTGCTCGCTGCTCGGGCGCCAGCACGAAGGCGCCGACGCCTTGGCGCGCCTCGATTATGCCGTCGGCGCGAAGCTGGGCGATCGCCTCGCGCACGACATTGCGGCTGACGCCGAATTTTTCGGACAGTTCCTGCTCGGTCGGCAGGCGCGCGCCGGGGTTCAATTCGCCGGATTCGATCCCGCGGCTGAGGAAGGCAGCGACCCGGTGCGGCAATGTCTCGACAGTGCCGATGGCGGCCAGTCTCTGCTTCATGGAAAAGTCTCCGTCGCGGGCAACAGGCAACCGGGATTCATCAGGCCCTTGGGGTCGAGTGCGTTCTTCAGCGCCGCGACCATGCGGCGATGCGCCGGCGAAAGCCCGGCCCAGAATTCCTTGCGGCGGCTGCGGCCGATGCCGTGCTCCGCGCTGATCGAGCCGCCGAGACCGACGGCGATTTCATAGAGCCCGGCGATGACTTCGGCACCCCAGGCACGGGCTTCATTCTCGGCGAGTTCGAGCGGGGGCAGCACGTTGAAGTGGATGTTGCCGTCACCGGCGTGGCCGTAGGCGAGCGGGATCCAGCCGGGATGGTCATTCGCGACGAAGCGGCGGGCTCTTTCGATGAGGCTGGGGATGTCGGAAATCCTCACCGACAGGTCGGTGCGCACATGATAGCCACGCTTGGCTTGGCCTTCGACCAGACCTTCGCGGATCGCCCAAAAACTCCTGGCCTGCGTCGTGCTCGCGGCGAGAACCGCGTCGGTTACAAGGCCATTTTCCATGGCATCGCCGAGGAGGCCGGCCAGCAAGCTGTTGAGGTCGATAGCAGCGCTGGATGACAATTCGATCAGCACGTGGACGGGCGCGGCGACCGGCGCCCTCATCGCCGGGTCGATCAGCTTGGCAAGCTCGATGCATTCGGCACCGATGATCTCGAAAGCGGAGATGAGGTCCGAGCAGTCGCGGCGCGCCTGGTTGAACAGCGCCACGGCCGCCTCGAACGAGGCCAGGCCGAGGTAAGCGGTCTCGGTTCGCGCCGGTTTCGGAAACAGCTTGACCTCGACACCGGTGATGATGCCGAGCGTGCCTTCGGAGCCGATGAAAAGCTGCTTCAGGTCGTAGCCGCTGTTGTTCTTGCGCAGACCGGAGAAGCCGTTCCACAGTTCGCCGTCCGCCAGCACGACTTCGAGACCCAGTATCAGGTCGCGCGCCATGCCATAGCGCAGCACGTTGACGCCGCCGGCATTGGTCGCCGCATTGCCGCCGATCTGGCAGCTGCCTTGCGCGCCGAGCGCGAGCGGAAAGAGGCAATCTTGCACCTCGCAGGCGTCCTTGATCGTCTGCAGCACGCAGCCGGCATCGGCTTGCAGCGCGAAATTGTCTCTATCGATCTGCCGGATGGCGTTCAGCCGCTCCAGGCTCAAGACGACCAAGCCGCTGCCCTTGCTGTCGATTGCGCCTGATACCAGCCCGGTGTTGCCGCCTTGCGGAACGATGCCGAGCCCAAGCTCGTTGCACAAGCGCATCAGGGCCTGGACTTCGCCGACAGAGCCGGGCCGCAGCACGGCAAGCGCTTCGCCGCGATAATCGCCCGCCCAGTCGCTCAGATATTTCGCCATTCCAGCCGGCTCGGCGGCAATGCCGTTTCGGCCGACGGCGCCTTCCATGGCGCTGAGTATTTCCGGCGAGAGGCGATGAACGGTCATCAAGGTTCACGTCTGGATATCGGGTGATACATATCATCCTACAACTTAGTTCGAGTCAATCGCTCTGTTCGGCGAACAGGTCACCGGCTCGTTCAAGGCAGGTGGAACTAACCATGGCGTCCGGCAAGCCGAGACTGCTCGGTAGGCCCTGCCTATGCACCGTCCTGGCCGATTGTCGTCGCTCACGACCACCGCGATGGTAGGACGATAGGGCTTCGTCCCCGACCGGTGAGGAGAAAAGATGATTGAACTGCCTTTTGCCCGCGCAGAGTACCAGCGGCGGCTCGGAAAAATCCGCGCTGAGATGGCCAGGCGCGGCATCGAACTCCTCATCGTCAACGACGTCGCCAACCAGCACTACATCACCGGCTATGACGGCTGGTCGTTCTATACGCCACAGGTGGTGCTTGTTCCGATCGAGGACGCGGAGCCTGTCTGGATAGGCCGCGCCATGGATGCCGCCGGCGGCTTGCTGACGGCCTGGATGAAGCCGGAAAACGTCGTCGGCTTCCCGGAGGACCATGTCCAGCGCGCCGACCGGCATCCGATGGACTGGATCGCGGCCTGGATCGTCGCCAAGGGCTGGGGCAACCGTCACATCGGCATCGAACTCGAAGCCTATTATTTCTCGCCGAAGGCGCATGCGCGGCTCGTCGCCGGACTGCCCAACGCCAAATGGCACGACGCCGACCTGCTCGTGAACTGGATCCGCGCGGTCAAATCGGCGCCGGAGATTGACTATCTGCGCAAGGCCTCGAAACTGGCAGAAGCGGCGGTCGCGCGGGCCTATGAGGTCATCGCGCCAGGTGTGCGAGAATGCGACGCGATTGCTTCCATTCAAGCGGCCCAGATCGCCGGCAGCCCGGATTTCGCCGGCGACATCACGGCGCTGCCGCCGACGATCCTCGGCGGCGAAAACGCATCGGCGCCGCACATCATGTGGAGCGACCGGCGTTTCGGAAAGGACGAAACCATCGCGCTCGAGCTCGCCGGCGTCTGCCGCCGCTATGCCGCCGGGCTTGCCAGGACCATGCAGCTCGGCAAGACGCCGGCCCGCGTCGCGGACACGGCAAAGGCGGTGATCGAGGGCATGGATACGGTGCTCGACACCGCCCATCCAGGCACGACCGCCGAAGCGGTCGAAGCGGCCTGGCGCAAGGTGATTGCGCGTCACGGGCTGAAGAAGGAATCGCGCATAGGCTATTCCATCGGCGTTGCCTATCCGCCGGATTGGGGCGAGCATACGATCAGCCTGCGGCCCGGCGACAAGACGGTGCTGCAACCGGGCAATGTCGTTCATTCCATCCTGGGCATGTGGATGGATGGCTGGGGCATCGAGATCAGCGAGACCATTCTGGTGACCGAGACCGGCAACGAGACGCTGACGAAGTTCCCGCGGGATATCCATGTCAAAGCCTGACCGGCCGTCTTCGGCGAGCGATACGGCGCGCGAGATCGATGCCGGAATTCTCGATCAGATGATCGAGATCCGACGCCATCTGCATCGCCACCCCGAGCTGTCGAACCGGGAAGCGGGCACTCAGCGTTATTTGCGCGAGATGCTTGCAAAGGAAGGGATCACCGAAATCCGTGATGTGGCCGGCTACGGGCTTGCCGTCGACATCGTCGGCACCGGCCGGCCTTCGAACCGCAAAGTGGCTATCCGCGCCGATATCGACGCTCTGCCGATCGAAGAGGAATCCGGCGTCGACTTTGCGTCGCAAAATCCGGGCGTGATGCATGCCTGCGGTCATGACGCCCATGCCGCGATGGGCTTTGCGGTCGCCGCGCACCTGCATGGCTCGCGCGACAGTTTTGGCGGAACCGTTCGCCTCATCTTCCAGCCGGCCGAGGAAGATGAACCGTCAGGCGGCAAACGGGTGATCGAGGAGGGGCTTCTCGACGACATCGATGCCGCGATCTGCGTCCATGTCGATCCGTATACGCCGTCTGGCAAGATCGCCGTCGGCCCGGGCCCCTACACTCTCGCCTGCGACACGTTCGATGTGCTGGTCACGGGCTCGGCGGCGCATGCGGCAAAGCCCTATGAAGGCATAGACGCGCTGACTGTCGCCTGCTCCATGGTGAGCGAGCTGCAGAAGATCGTTTCGCGCGAGACCGATCCCTATGATCCGCTGGTCATCTCGGTGACCGCCATCAATGGCGGCAATGCCTATAACGTCACTGCCGGCAAGGTCGCGTTCAAAGGCACCATCCGCAGCGGCAACGACGCCACTCGCGAGCGCGCCTGGCGCCGGCTTCGCGAGATGCTTGAAGGAATAGCGGCAAGCCACGGCGCCAGCGTAAAGATCGACATCCGCCGGGGCGAACCGGGCGTCGTCAACGATGCCGGTATGGCCGCGCTCATCATGGCCGGCGCCAGGGCCAGCATCGGCGCAGACAATGCTCTCAACATGCCTGGATGGAGTATTGCCGACGACTTCGGTTACTACAGCGAGAAACGTTCGTCTGTGTATTTTCGGCTCGGCATCCGCAACGAGGAGGTCGGATCGGTCTACCCGCTCCACCATTCCAAGTTCCGTGTCGACGAGACGGCGTTGAAGAACGGCGTCCTTACTCTGGTTTCGGCGGCAACGATGTACCTGGCCGGACAGGAGAATTACGGCGCTTAGCCGGCCCGCAGGCGCCTTTGTCGGATAAGCCGGTCAAAGGTATTGCGCGACCTTCTTGCCGACAGTGAGGAAGCGCAGCGGGTCGACCGCCTCGCCATCGTGGCGCACCTCGTAGTGAAGGTGCGGGCCGGTCGAGCGGCCGCTGCTGCCGGTCTTGCCGATGATGTCGCCGGCGGCGAGCTTCTGGCCGACAGTGACGTCGATCTCGCTCAGATGTCCGTAGCGTGTGGCAAAGCCGTTGCCGTGGTCGACCTCGACCATGCGGCCGTAGCCTCCGGCCCAGCCGGCCCTGGTGACGATGCCGGCAGCCGTGACCTTGGCCGGCATGCCGATCGGCGCCCTGAAATCCATGCCCGTGTGCAGGGCGGCGCTGCCCAGGATCGGGTCCGTGCGTACGCCAAACGGGCTGGTCACCGGATGGCCAGGGGCGGGGTTGGCGAGCGGCAGCTTGCGCGCCTCCTTCTTGACCCCGTCAAGCGCGTCGAGCGCCTCGTCCAGTTCCTTGACCTTGCTGTCGAAAACCAGCGAGGGATCGAGCGGCACCAGTGGGCCGCCGACGTCGCTTTTGTTGAGCTCGCTGTCGACCGGCAAGCCCGCGGCTTCCAGCGCCTGGGTTATGGCATCGGCATTCTTGTAGGCGCTGTCGGCAAGCGTGGTGATGCGCGAGAGCTGCTGGCTCTCGATGGCCTTCAGCGATGCGTTGATCGAGACGAACAGCTTGTCGGCGCGGTCGGCAGCCGTTTCTCCATCGAGCGGATCGGACCTTGTCGACCAAAGCGAGAAGGGCTTGGTGTCGCCGGCGCTCAAGGATGCGACGGAATAGGTCGGCGCCTGGGAGAGGCTGCCGGTGATCTCTGCGTGTTCGTCGGGTTTGGCCGCCGCGGCGCCTGCCGCGGGCGCGTCGCCAACCTCGTTCTCGGCACGCTCGAGGATCGGGCCGAGCCGCCCGTGGCGCTCGCTGAGCTGTGTCTGCCTGGCCAAGAGCTCGCTGACCTTGGTTTCCATCAGTTGCTGATCGAGAAGTTGGCGGCTGGTGATGCGGTCGACCTGGGCACGAAGGGCCGAGATGCGATCCTCATAGGCCTGCTGCATGCGCGCCTGCCTGGCCGTCGTGGCGCCGATCAGGTCGTCGCGCAACACCAGATAGGATGTGGCAAGCAGATAGCCGATGGCGATCGCCGCCAGGGCCGAGCCGAGGAAGGCGGCGAGCCAGGGGCGGATGGTGAAATGCCTTATCTCGTTGCCGCGGGCGATGATGACCGTGTGCGGTTCCTTGCGCCTGCCGAAGACAGCTGACTGACCGGTTGGTTTCACGGGGACCAGGCTTTCGTTACGGGACCAACGACAAGCCTGATTACACATTATTAGGGTTAACAAAGGCTTGCCGGGTCGACCGCGCGGGGCCGAATGCACGCAGCACGGGCACGAGGTTGCGCGAAAATCTCCTGGACGCGCCGCCATGTCGCTAAATCGTTGGCAACGAACACTAATGTTCTGCCAGGGGCAGCCTGTAGCTCTCAGAGTAAGGCGCGGTTTCTTAACTCTCTTCGATTGCGTTTAGTTGACGTTTTTCGAGTAAAGGCGTGTTGGTGTTTGGGATTCACCGTGGCGGTAGGAATGCTGGACGATCTGGTTGGCAAGATCCTCGACAAGATTTCGGGCACCAGTCTGCTGGCGACCGGGCTTTTGCTGCTGACTGCCTTTGTCAGCGCGCTTGTAGCCTATTGGCGCACGGTCGAGGAGAAGAGCTGGAAGGAGTTCTTCGAATTCGTCATCCCGCATGAGGTCATCACCCATCCCTCCGCGAAGGCCGACCTTCTGTTCTGGGTCACCAAGAAGGCCCTGATGCCTTTCCTGATGCTGCCCGCCGGAATCGTCTTCGTCACGGCGGTGGGGTACGGGACCAACTGGCTGTTTTCGACACTGCTCCACTTTCAGCCGCCTCTGATCGGGGGGCCGGCAGGGCCGGTGACGGTTCTGATCTTCACCGGCAGCATGCTCCTCGCCTACGACATTTCCTATTATCTCTATCACGTCGCCCAGCATCGCTATCCGCTGCTTTGGGAACTGCACAAGGTGCATCACTCGGCCGAGGTGATGGTCGGGATCACCAAGGACCGGGTCCATCCGCTCGACGAGTTGATGAACCGAGCCTGGGACGGCATCATCGTAGGGTTCTGCTTCGGCATCTGGTCGCTGATTTCGCTGAACCTTGTCGAACTGACCGTTTTTGGCGTCAACGTCTATGTCATGCGTAACATCCTGATGATGGATTTCGTCAGGCACACGCATTTCAAGATCTCGTTCGGCCCGCTCAACCATTTGATCCTGTGTCCCCACTGGCATCAGTTGCATCACAGCGTCGATCCGCGCCACTACGACAAGAACTTCGGGCTGCTCTTCTCGTTCTGGGACCGGCTCTTCGGAACATTGTGTGTGCCGAGGCCTGACGAGGACTTCAAGTTCGGGCTGGTCGACCGCGATGTGCGTGACTATCAGTCGCTCGCAGGCCTCTACGTCATGCCGCTGAAGCGGATGTGGGGGCATATCGCCAGGCGCGTCCGGCCCGGAAAGCCACGGTCACGCACCTCGCGAGCCTCGGAGGGGACACCGCCATGAACGGTCCCGTTGTGCTCGCAATCGCGCGGACACACACCTTCGAAGTCGTGACGTCGGCGGCGCGCCTGGCCGAGATCGCACCGGCCTGGAGGGCGCTCTGGCAGCGAGCTGGCGGGCTTGTCTTCCAGCACCCGGACTGGATTGCGGCCTGGTGGCGCACCACCCCGCAGCAGGAGCGGCGCGCGCTCAGGATTGGGCTTGCCTGGAACGGCGACCGGCTCGACGGCGTGATAGCGCTCGCGACCTTCAGGCGTTCCGGCATCCGCATACTCGAATGGGCGGCGAAGGATCACAGTGACTATGGCGACGCGCTGGTTGCACCCGACAGCGACCCGCGGGCGATCTCCCGCCTCTGGCAGTATGTTTTTGACCAGGGTGGCTTCGACCTGATCTATCTCAACCGTCTGCTGCCGGATGCCGGTGTTCATGCCCTGCTGGAACCGGCCCATGGCAAGGCGCTTCGGCCCAATCACCGCACTGAAATCAGCTATCGTGTCGCTGGCTCCTGGCAGCGTGGGGCGGAATGGTTCGAGACGTTGTCCAAGAAGGGCCGGCAGAACTATCGTCGTGGCCGCAAGTTCATGGAAGAAAGCGGTGCATTGCGTTTCCGGCTGCTGGACGCGGCGGAGTCGCGCGAGCCGGTGCTCGAGCGCGTCGCGGCCTTGAAGCGCCTCTGGCTCGCTCGCCATGGCCGTGCCTCGGATCTTTTCGATAAGGGCTCGCCGGTTCTTGCCGCGCTTACTTCGGTGCTGGCCGACCTCGGGCTGTTGCGCATCTTCGTGCTGGAGCTAGACGACACGATCGTCGCCGTCTCGATCAATTTCGAGCAGCATGGCACGATGATGGCTTTCGTCACCACCTATGATCCCGAATACGAGCGCGCCTCGCCGGGCATGGTGCTGATGATGGACTATATCCAATGGTCGTTCGACCGTGGCCTTGCCACCGTCGATTTTCTCTGCGGCGGCGAGGATTTCAAGCGGCGCTTCGCCACGCAATCAGTCACGCTGTCGTCCATGATGGGTGCGCGCGGTTTGCGTGGCCATCTTGCCGCGCTGGCCGATCAAGCGAGCCATCGTTCGAAATCCTGGAGGACGCAGCGGCAGCCGAAGGCCGAGGCACCTGACGAGTAACGACCATAATTGTCGATTGCTTTGATGGGCTTTGGCGACGCTCAGAGCGCGCGCACGGCCTCGAGTACTTCTTCGGCATGGCCCTTGACGCGAACCTTGCGCCAGACGCGGGCAATGCGCCCATCCTTGCCGATCAGGAAGGTGGCGCGTTCGACACCCATATAATTGCGCCCGTACATCGTCTTCTCGACCCACAAATGATAGGCCTCGATCACCTTGCGCTCCTCGTCGGCGACGAGATCGACGGTGAGATCGTGCTTCGCCTTGAATTTGTCGTGTTTCTTCACGCTATCGGGGGACAGCCCGATCACTTCGACGCCGGCCTTCTCGAACTCCGGCTTCAAATGCGAGAAGCCGATCGCCTCATTGGTGCAGCTTGTGGTGTCGTCCTGCGGGTAAAAGTAGAGTACAACGGGCTTGCCCCGGAGCGCGGCGAGACTGAGGGAGCCGCCGCCGTCACGCGGAAGATCGAATTGGGGCGCTGCGTCGCCCACCTCGAGATCAGCCATATCGATGCCCTTGTTTGCGGTTACGCGCGGGAATGCATCGATATAACGTGAGGCGGGGATTCGTCCATGACGAGTTCGTCACAACGGAAGATTGCTTGGATCAGGAAGACCCGCAGCACGAGAAGATCAGGTTCAGGCGTGACGAGATCACCGACCTGGCGAAGCTCCCGTCTGCTTGCAGCGTGCCGCCGCTCGGCCGCGCGGTGGTGCGGCGGCGCTTCCGCGTCCTCGGCCGCGTGTTTGCCGGGCTTTGCGCGCTCGTGCTTCTGGCGGCGGCGGGCGTCTATGTCCTGGGGGCCTCGGGCATCGGCACGGAACGGCTCCGGGCCGAGGCGGAGACCGCCATCGAGAAGCTGGCAGGGGTCGACGTCAATGTCACCGTCGGCGCGGCGCGGCTGACCCTGGACGGATCGAGCTTCATCGCCCTGCAGGTGAACGATGTCAGCCTCAAGACGGCTGACGGCAAGCCGATGGCCGATATCGGGCGAGTGCGTTTCGGCATGCGCCTGCTGCCGCTGCTTTCGGGCGATGTCCGGCTGACCAGCGCCAGATTCTCCAACGCGCACATTGTCGTGGCCGCCATGCCTTCGGGCGGCGGTGACTGGACGGCGGCGCTGCGCAACGAGAACGGGCTTGTCGACCCGGAGAAAGTGTCGGCGGCGGCATTCGCCAGCGTCAACGACGCGCTGGATGCCGTGCGCGAGGACTCGATACGCCAGATCGATTTGCACAACGTCGAGTTCGAATTGCCGGACACAGGGCTCGTCAAGCGCGTGAC
>NZ_RZRX01000579.1:0-1141 GCF_003997405.1 Mesorhizobium sp. M2A.F.Ca.ET.042.01.1.1 | reverse complement strand
GTAGATTGCCCTGAGCGCCGGCAGACGGCCTTGCTGTCCTTCCACGACACGAACTCCAGCGAGCGGCGCATCGTCTACACCACGGATGACATCGACAAGCCTGATGTCGGTTCCGATGTAGTTTCTTTGTTCGGCTTGAAGCCGTTTCTCCGTCCCGGCCCATGCGTCGCGGTTGGCGCCTTGTCGAGACGCGGTCAAGGCTGGCCGCTGCACAGCCGGGTCCGCTAGCGTGGCGTTTCCAGGCCACGCCTTGAGGGCGACACGACAAGGCGCCCAGCTGAAGCTGGCCGGGTGGTGGCCGTCGTGCCGGGAGACTCCCTGTGATATATTCGCCCGGCACGGACGACCACGTGGCAAAGAGCGGCGCGAGGGTGGATGAGAGCGCCGCCACGCAGCCTATAGTCGTTCCTCCTTTGTGGCGTCCGTGCGCCGCTTCGGCCCTCGTGTTCGCCAGTGTCGGATCATCAGCTCGTAGACACGCTCGGCATTTTCGGCCGCAGCTTTCTCGCTGTTGCGTAACTCCTTCACGTTGTAGGCGTAGGCTGAACCGCGGCGGCCGACACCGCGTTCGTTGGGCGCGCCGGCCTGGAGGGCGAGTTGCCGCTGCTTCGCTGCCACCAGCGCCGGGCGGACCCAGAAGTAGTCCTGCTCCTTCGTCAGCATATGCCAGATCAGCACCGCCAGCTTGCGCGCAACCGCTACAGCTGCGACCTGATGGCCTCGCTTGTTGCGGATGCGCAGGAAGAAGGCTCTGAGCGGACCCGGCGCCTTTGCCGCTGCCCAGGCGGCCTCCACGAGCATGGCACGGGCATGCGAACGCCCATGTTTGCTGATCCGTCCATATTGAGCGATGCCAAGGCCGGATTGGCGCACACGCGGATTGAGGCCAAAGTAGCTCACTAGTCGCTGCGGCTGGCTGAAGCGGCAGATGTCGCCGACGGCAGCGATGATGCCGGTTGCGACGATAGCGTTAACGCCGGTGATCGTCTGCAGCCGTCGGACCTGCGGATCATCAACCGCGTCACGGGCAATGTCACCGTCGAGGTCCGCCAGATCCTCCGCCAGACGATCGATCTCGCGGATGTGGCGAGCAACCGCGGCCCGCTCGTCGTCGGGGAGCACCTGCCGCTCGAGCCAGGCC
>NZ_RZRX01000578.1:0-1157 GCF_003997405.1 Mesorhizobium sp. M2A.F.Ca.ET.042.01.1.1 | reverse complement strand
CAGCTATGAGGGTCATTACAGGAATCTATTTGAAATACCGGGCGGCAAAAGGCTTTAAATTGATTATATGGTGCGACGCGCAGAGGCGGAGTGGACGCCGAGTTCGACTTCTGACTTTAGCGCGGATAACTAGCTTAAGCTTAGCTAACGGGCGATCAATCCTCTTCTAGCGTTCGATGAATGAAATAAGGAGATTGTGTCCATGACCCCTGCTTGTAAGGCGCAGCCCGTATCTGTTTACGTCCCGATGAGGGATGGCGTGAAGTTATCCGCCGATCTGTATCTGCCGGCGAACTCGGGTAGGAAACTGGGAACGATCCTGATAAGGACGCCCTACGATAAGTCTAGCCTACAGGGTGGCATTCGAGTGAATGGCGCCCTTCGGCATCCAGGCCCCTACTTTGCAAACGCAGGCTTTGCTGTGGTAGTCCAGGACGTCCGCGGCAAATTCGAATCCGGCGGCGAATTTTCGATGCGCGAAAAGTGGGAGGTCCAGGATGGCTATGACACGGTCGAATGGATCGTTCATCAACCTTGGTCGAACGGGAAAGTTGGCGGGACCGGTTGTTCTTTCCCAGCGATCAAAGCAAAGTGGACAGCCATAAGCAATCATCCTGCCTTTGTGACCGTAATCGCCAGGGGAGCGGGGTGGGGGCGACGCACCTTCAACGGTGAAATAGCTAACTTCGGATCCAAGCGTGGCGGCGTGTACCAGCTAGACTTGAATGTTGACTGGTTCCGCGAGAATGTTGGCGCCAATACCATTTTCCTCCGGCGCCCGGAAGGTTTGTCGGATACTCAGTGGGACAGCATTCGTTCGAGCTTTCGTTTAGGGCCGCTCCCGGCGCCCCCAGCCACTCTAGAAGAGAAGCGTTTGCTTCCCTTGATCGAAATGATGAACCGCCCCGGAGTTATGCCGGAGCAGGGTTGGGTAGACGACCTTACGAGGGAGGTGGGCGACCCGTATTGGGAGCAGTTTCCGCTGATTACTGACACAACCACCGTTGGAGCATCGATCCTGCATATCGACAGCTGGTATGACCCGAACGTCACCGACACCATCGAGCAACGCGCCCTTTTCGAGACGAACGCTAAGAACGATCGAGGTCAACAGCAATATCTAATCATTTCGCCTACGACCCATTGCAAATGCGAAA
>NZ_RZRX01000577.1:0-1163 GCF_003997405.1 Mesorhizobium sp. M2A.F.Ca.ET.042.01.1.1 | reverse complement strand
GACTGGTGCAGGAGCGCGATCAAATTGCCGCCAGCTCCCCATTACCGGCTTTGCCCATAAGGCAGCTGTTGAAGGCGATGCGCCGGTGGCCGCATTGGTCGCATGCTTCAACGTGCCCGCCGAGCGCGGCGGTCCGGCACAGTTCGATCGCCGTCTTGACGCGGCGCTGGGCGGTCGACAGCGACGCATCATGCTGTGCGCGATAGGCTTCGCCGTAGTTGCGGAAGATATCCGCCACTTCCGACCCCGAGCGGGCCATTGCCGCGACCGTTCAGAAGTATTGCGGCTTGGCAGGCGGCGGCACGGTGGGCGCCGGGCGCGGCAAGAGCTCGAAGGGGCTCGACGTAGCGCACACCTTGTTGGTGGCGATCCGCAGGTAATGGGCGGTGGTCGCAAGGCTCCTGTGACCGAGCAGCAGTTGAATGGTGCGCACGTCGGCACCGGCCTCCAGCAGATGCACGGCGAAGGCGTGCCTCAAACTGTGCGGCGTGACCGGTTTAGACAATCCGGAGAGGTCGTGCGCTTTCGCGCAGGCTTGTCCCACCGCACTCCTGGTGGTCGGCTGGTCGGCACGATCGCCGGGGAAGAGCCATTCCTTCGGTCGCCGCATCTTCCAGTAATCGCGCAGAATCCCCAGGAGCTTGGGCGACAGCATCACGTAGCGGTCCTTCTGGCCTTTGCCCTGCTCGACGCGAATGACCATTCTCTGGCTGTCGATGCCCGTGGGCTTCAGTTGAACCGCTTCCGAGATGCGCAAGCCGGCGGCATAGCACGTGGTCAGGATGGCGTGGTGTTTGACGTCGAGGACGCAACCGAGGAACCGCTGAACTTCCTCGGCACTGAGGACGATCGGCAGCCTCTGCGGCTTCTTGGGAAGCGGGAGGACCTCTTCAGGCGCCCAGTCCCGATCGAGCGTCACATTGTAGAGAAAGCGCAGCGCCGCAATGGCGGAGTGAATCGAGCCGGGCGACAGCTTCTTCTCGTTGGCCAGATAGACCTGATAGGTCCGAATATCCTCGCGCCCGAGCAAGTCCGGCGACTTGCCGAAGTGGCGGGCGAACAGCCACACCTGTTGCAGATACGACAGCTGGGTGTTGAGCGCGAAATTGCGCACCTGCATGTCCTCGCTCATGCGCTGGCGAAGTTGGGTCATGACAAACTCC
>NZ_RZRX01000576.1:0-1179 GCF_003997405.1 Mesorhizobium sp. M2A.F.Ca.ET.042.01.1.1 | reverse complement strand
TCTAGGCCAGCGCTCACAAATCCGCGCGCAAAAGGCCGGACATATGAGCGCAAGCGATCAGGTCAAATCATCTCCAGCCAAAGCCTTGCAAGCAGGGGGCCGTCCACATATGAGCACCGGAAGCGCAGGGAACCTGCCATTCGCAGGCCGGCTTCACCTGAATACCGGCAGATCCGGAAAAAAAGAGGCTCCCGACCGATTTTCGCGGCGGGAGCCTGACTTGAGCGCAGGAGGGAGCGCTCTGGGGAGGTCTTAAAAAATGTTCGGCGTGTTGGTGACCGGGGCGGCGTTGGCGATCATGCGCACAGCGCGCTCGCGGTGCTGGCCGGACTGCTCGGCGATGGCGCGCAGGCACTCGACGCTCTCCGCACCCCAGTTCTGGCCCTTACAGGCAAAGTCTATTGCAGATTCCGGCAGGCGGGCGGTCTTGAGCGTGGTCTGCGCGCCTTCAACGACATTGGCCGGCGGGTTGATTGAAGCGAAGGCCGGACCGGAGGCGGGCGCGGCCAGCATGCCGACGAAGGCGCAGGCGCCGATCAGCATGAACATCGCCATCGGATGGTCGCCGGCGCGCTGGCGCAGCGCAAGCTTCGGCCGGCGGTCATTGCGCTCCGGGCCATGCTGGCGGCGCTTGGTGTCGGCGGCATGAACTTTCGCAAACATCGGCTGTTCCCTTCGTTATCTTTCTTTTTGCTGTGAAACGAACTTAGTCGCACCACGTAACAGTCGGATGATTGGCGGCGATTGCCTGTGTAACAGGATTGAAACAGACGCTGAGCGCTGCGGCCTTCGGATCCACGGCAACCATTCTCGACCGACCATCGAAGCTGGTTGGCGCAGCTATGCGCCTGTCGCGCCTGCCCGACTGTAAACAGCCTCACACAGCAACGCTTGAATCGAGCGCGTCGCTGTCGTCTGCCGCAGCTCGGCATCGATCGAAACATGCCCTTTCCGACGCGGGCACCGGCGCTCGCAAGCGCCGTTCCGCTTCCTCGATTAAGGCCCGGATTCCACGGGATTTTTCCGGCCCGGACGAGGTCGAACTTACAGCCTTGGAATTTCATATTCCTACAAGCCATTGCATTTCAATGGAAAATATGTCTATATTGAATGAGTATTCAACAAAAAGAAGAGCATTCCGATGAACCCGCACCTCCGTGACGTGGCGATCCCCAACGA
>NZ_RZRX01000575.1:0-1188 GCF_003997405.1 Mesorhizobium sp. M2A.F.Ca.ET.042.01.1.1 | reverse complement strand
TACCAGGGCTATCTCAACGCGATGGAGGCGGCCGGCCTGGAGGTGAAGCCGTCCTGGCGCATTCCCGGCCCCCGCACCAAGCAGGCCGGCTTCGAAGCCGCGGGGCAGTTTCTGGCGCTGAAGGACAAGCCCACTGCCGCCTGCTGCTGGAACGATCTGGTCGCGATCGGGCTGATGAACGGCATTGCGCGGGCGGGCCTCGTGCCCGGCGTCGATATCTCGGTCACCGGCTATGACGATCTCGAGGAGGCGGCGATCGCGACGCCGGCCCTGACCACGGTCTGGAACGGCCAGCGCGAGGTCGGCCGCCGCGCCGCGAGCGCCCTGCTCGACAAGCTGAACGGGCAGGCGGTGCGGCCATCGCAGGAACTGATCAAGCCGGAACTGCATGTGCGGCAGTCGACCGGCAAGCCGGTGGAGCGTGCATGACCATTGCAGAAGGAAAATTGCCGGTCGCCATCCTGGTGCCGGGCGATTTCAACGATCATGCCGTCAGCCGCATAGACAAGGCGTTCATTCTTGTGCGCATCGAAGGCGCCGACCCTTCGCTGGTCACGGAAGAGATGCGCGCCACGGTGCGCGGCATCGCCTCCTACGCGGGCATCAACGCGGCGATGATCGACGCGCTGCCCAACCTTGAGATCATCTCCAGTTTCGGCGTCGGCTATGATTCGGTCGATGCCAATCACGCGGCCAAGCGTGGCGTCATGGTCACCAACACGCCCGACGTCCTGACCGAGGAGGTCGCCGACACCGCCATTGGTCTTTTGATCAACACCGTGCGCGAGCTCTACGCCGCCGAGAAGTGGCTGCGCGACGGCGACTGGGTGAAGAAGGGCAATTATCGCCTGAGCCGGCTTACCTTGCGCGGCCGCAGCGTCGGCATTTTCGGCATGGGCCGCATCGGCCGCGCCGTCGCCCGCCGCATCGAAGCCTTCGGCCTGCCGATCGCCTACCACAATCGCCGCAAGGTCGAAGGCGTGGCTTACGACTATCATGCCACTTTGAAAGGCCTTGCCGAGGCCGTCGACACGCTGATCTGCATTGCTCCGGGGGGCGCCTCCACGGAGAAGGCGATCAATGCCGAAATCTTGTCGGCGCTGGGTTCGAACGGCGTCTTCGTCAATGTCGGCCGGGGCTCGGCTGTGGACGAGACAGCACTGGCGGCCGCCCTGAAGAGCGGTACCA
>NZ_RZRX01000574.1:0-1189 GCF_003997405.1 Mesorhizobium sp. M2A.F.Ca.ET.042.01.1.1 | reverse complement strand
GTAGTAGTGCGGGTAGGTTGCCTCCACGACTGGATCGCGCTCGCGGTATCGGTTCATGTGCTCATTCTGCGCAAGGCTGATCGATTCGACCCCGCCGCACAGGACGATCCGGCTACTGTCGGATGAGACTTGCATGGCGCCGGCCGCTATGGCGGAGAGGCCGGACGCACACTGACGATCAATGGTCATCGCGGCAATCGAAACCGGGAAGCCGGCCGCGAGAACCGCGTGGCGCGCGATATTGACACCGCTTGTTCCTTGGGTCACGGCGCAGCCAAGTATAACGTCGTCGACCATTGCCGGGTCAATGTTCGCCCGGGCGACGGCCGCTTTCATGGCATGGCCGGCGAGAGACGGCGCCTCCGTGTTGTTGAAGAAGCCGCGATACGCCTTGCCTACTGCCGTGCGTGCCGTTGATACGATGGCAATGTCCCGCATCTCTAAGCTAAGCCCTTTCGATCGGTTCGAGCCCGCACCAGGCAGCGACGAAGAGCGCGATCGACTGCGTGACACGTCTTACGGAATCGAGCGATACGCGCTCGTCGTAGCCGTGGATGCGCTCCGCGACCGGCCCGTACACCAGCGCCGGCATGCCGGCGTAGAGGCCGAAGTAGCGTGCGTCCGTCGTGGCTGTAATAGGCGTCCGCGCCATGGGGGACTCGTTTACGATCTGATGCATGGCGGCCAACAGTTCTATGGCATTAGTCGCCGCCTCAGAGCAATCGCGCCCCAGACTGTAACCCTCCGCACGGAAGCCATGGCAGATGACCTCCGGCGGGTTTTGCCGCAGATATTCGGACCTGTCCGCAGCTGACGCGATGCATTGCCGAAGCTCCCGCTCGGCCGCGTCAATATCGTCTCGCGGATAAATCGCCATGCGCACGTCGAAAGTCGACCAGGCCGGCACGCTTGATGCCCAATCTCCACCCTCAATCCGTCCTATGTTGAGGTTCAAAGGGTGGTCGACGCCTTCAAACTCCGTCGGCCGACGGGCTGCGTCGTTCCAGCGTGTCTCTAGCTCTCGAAGCGCGGAAATCAGCGGCAATGCCGCCTCGATCGCGTTTACCCCTGCGCTGGCATGGGCAATGTGCGAGGGAACGCCCTTCAGACTTACCTGGAGCCATAATACCCCAATCTGGGCCGTGACGAGCGCTTCGCCGAAAGGCTCGGGGATAAGCGCGGCCTCGGC
>NZ_RZRX01000573.1:0-1192 GCF_003997405.1 Mesorhizobium sp. M2A.F.Ca.ET.042.01.1.1 | reverse complement strand
CTTTTACAATTTACTGGCGCACTTCTCGCAACAACAACGCCACAGATGTTTTAGATAAATTTACGAAATTTTCACAATGTCAGGCGGCCAAGCGGCTAGGATGGTACGTTCTACAACTATTGAGATCAGAGACGGCTGAAAAACTGATGCCGATTGCTCGGCAGCCGCGCACAACACAACGGAGGTCAACGCCAATGCAAAAAAGTGCGCTCATCCTGCTTGAAGGCACAAGGAGCAATGGTCTGCTCTACGTGAATGCAGCCCAGCGTCTTGGGCTTGATGCTATCACCCTGTCGGCTGATCCGGCTCAGCAAGACTATCTTGCAGCGGAAGGACTTGAGGCAATCCGTGTCGATACGCACGATCTCGATGCGCTGATCCGCGAATGTTCCCGTCTACGTTCGACACATGCCATTGCGGGCATTACGAGCTCCGACGAGCTGGTCTATGCAACGGTTGGCAAACTCTGCCACCATTTCGATCTACCGGGGGCCGGACCCGGCATCGGTTGAGCGATGCTGTGACAAGTTCATGCAACGACAGCTCCTTGCGGGTGCCAACGTCCCAATACCGGCCTATCGGCTGTCATCCAGTGCGGCGGACCTCCAAAGATTTGCGGGGGAGATTGGGTATCCGGTAGTTCTTAAGCCAGCCGTGGGCGTCGGCAGTTGCGGTGTCCGATTGTGTCGTAACGCTGGTGAGGTGGCCGAACATACAACCTATTTGTTGGACGGGAAGCACATGTGGTGGTCTTCGCCGAGGGTATTGGTTGAAGAATTCGTAGAAGGTCCATTTTACAGCGCTCATATGATGGGGGATCAGGTCATTGGAATTGACAGCGCTGAATTCGGCCCCCCTCCGTATTTCGTCTTCCAGAGGGGTGTCTTCCCCGCCTCGCTCACCGATGCCGAATATAAAAGCATTGCTGATGTTTCGGTGAGCTGTCTGCGAGCTCTCGGCCTAGGCTGGGGGCCAACCTGCATCCAACTCCGGTGGTCCAAGCGTGGCCCAGTTGTTATTGAAGTTAATCCGCGTCTTAGTGGTGGTCCTGAATCGCTTCAGCTCGGTTGCGGTGTCGATCTCGTGACAGAACATGTCAAGCTTGTCATTGGCGAGCCATGGGATTTACGCAGAAGGCATTCGCAGGCCGCGGCCTGGTGCTCCCTACTTCCTGATCGCGATGGGATTCTGG
>NZ_RZRX01000572.1:0-1193 GCF_003997405.1 Mesorhizobium sp. M2A.F.Ca.ET.042.01.1.1 | reverse complement strand
CTTGCAGCGCTTGGCCTCGCGGCAGTCGCCGCGGCTGTCTTCTGGCAGAGCCCGGCCCGCTCGGCCGAGGACGCGGTGGTGATCCCGCCGCCGGCAATGGACGAGAAGGCGGCGAGCGGCACCGAGAAGGCGATCTTCGCCGGCGGCTGCTTCTGGGGCGTGCAGGGCGTGTTCCAGCACGTCAAGGGCGTCAGCAAGGCGGTATCCGGCTATACAGGCGGCAGCGCCGAGAACGCCGTCTATGAGGTGGTCGGCACCGGCCGCACGGGCCATGCCGAATCCGTCGAGATCACCTACGACCCGTCGAAGATCACCTATGGCCAGCTGCTGCAGGTCTATTTCTCGGTCGCGCACAACCCGACGCAGCTCAACTATCAGGGGCCGGATTCCGGCACGCAGTACCGCTCGACGATCTTCGCCGAGAATCCCGAGCAGAAGAAGGTCGCCGAGAGCTACATCGCCCAGCTCGACAAGGCCAAGGTGTTCCCGAAGCCGATCGTCACCACGCTGGAAACCGGCAAGACCTTCTATCCGGCCGAGGATTACCATCAGGACTTCCTGACGCTGAACCCGACCTACCCCTATATCGTCTACAACGACCTGCCGAAGATCGAGAATCTGAAGGCGCTGTTCCCGCAGCTTTACAGCGAGAAGCCGGTGCTCGTGCTGGCCTCCAGCAAGAGCTGAGAGACCGTTTGGAAATTCTACTCCGGCGGCCATCTGGCGGCGTTTTCTGCGCTTCCGGTGCTCACGGACCTGATGTCCGCTCCGCTCCGGTTCTCGAAACCACCACCATATGACTCGCCGGAGCGAATTTCGAAACGGTCTCCGGGCGGGCCGGTTTCCGACGCAGGGGTATTTGCGTGGCGGATGCCTTGGCGATCGGCCGAAGCCTACGTGAGGTCGTCATCCACGGGCGGAGCAAGGAGCGAAGCGACGCGCGCAGACCCGAGGATCCATGCCGTGACTTCGACGCGCCGCAACGGTGCAGAATTCTGCGCCGTTTGCATCTTTCGGCCAACGTAACGGCATGGATTCCAGGGTCTGCGCGCGTCGCTGCGCTCCTTGCTCCGCCCTAGAATGATGGGTGGACGGCCCCTTGCGGCATCGAATGTGCCAAACTGGGCTGTGATCAACCCCAGAGGAGGAGACCGTCCGTCATGCAAGCTATCAGATTTGGAATCGATTTGGCC
>NZ_RZRX01000571.1:0-1201 GCF_003997405.1 Mesorhizobium sp. M2A.F.Ca.ET.042.01.1.1 | reverse complement strand
GCGAGCTCACCAGGAACTGGATCCGCTCGGTCTCGGTCGGCGTCGCTTCGGCCACCAACCAGGTCGTCAATGAAGTCACGCCGGTGCTGTCGGCCGCTCTCCCCTCAGGCGAGCGCTTTCAATGCGTGCTGCCGCCGGCGGCACCCGATGGCGGCGCGATCTCCATCCGCAAGCAGGTCATCATGGACATGACGCTCGGCGACTACGCAAAAATGGGCGCCTTCGAACAGACCGAGATGGGCAGTGGCCTGGCGCTCTCCGCCGAAGAAAAGCAGCTCGCCGAGATGCTCAACGACACCTCGCCGTTGGAATTTCTGCAATATGCGGTTCGCAATCGGATTTCTCTCATTGTCTCCGGCGGCACGTCGACCGGCAAGACGACCTTCCTTAACGCGCTATTGAAGATCATCCCCTCCCATGAGCGCATCATAACCATCGAGGATACGCGCGAACTCAAGCCGGCGACGTCGAACACAATAACGCTGCTTGCCTCGAAAGGCGACCAAGGCCTCGCCAGGGTTACGCCGCAACAGCTCCTCGAGGCGTCGTTGCGCATGCGGCCCGATCGGCTGCTGCTTGGCGAGCTCCGCGGTGCCGAGACATTTTCCTTCCTGCAAGCCATCAACACCGGCCATCCCGGTTCGCTTACAACCGTTCATGCCAACTCGGCCCGCTCGGCCTATGAGCGTCTGGCCCTCATGGTCATGCAAAGCAATGTCGGGCTCTCTCGTAGCGAGATCCTTGACTATCTGCGCGAGGTGATCCCGGTCGTCGTGCAGATGGTGCGCGGCGATGGCGGACGCCGATCGATCAGCGAAATCAAGTTCACGAAGGCTGAGACGATCTGACAGGGGCGCATTATGGAAAAGATCGCCGGCAGGATCTTCCTGGCTTTGATGGCCATGGCGCTGGGCGCGCTGCTTTTTGTGGTCGCTTATGCCGCCACCGACTGGTACAGGAGCGGATCGCATTTTCTCGTCGACAGCCTCAACGCAGACCCGCGGCCAGTCTTCGGCTACGCCTGGACGGACCTGAAAGCTGGAAGCTTCGCAAAGCTTCAATATGCCGGCGCCGCGGCCGTATTCGGCCTCGTCCTGCCGCTCGCGATCGCATTCTTGATGCGGCCACCCAAGCGCAACGACGCGAAATTCATGTCGATGGCGGACGTTCGCCGGGCCGGCCTGCTGAAGCCGAGGGGCTG
>NZ_RZRX01000570.1:0-1203 GCF_003997405.1 Mesorhizobium sp. M2A.F.Ca.ET.042.01.1.1 | reverse complement strand
GGTATGTGCGATTCTCAAGCGGGGTGGCGTCGATCGCTGCCAACAGTGCAGCCAGAAAGGTAGACTGGGCGCGGGTGCGTCTGGTCGTGCGCTTCGTCACGAGATAGACGTCGACAGAAGGCGGATCGGTGTAGGGCGGTATTTGCCAGAGCTGCCCGGCTTCCACATCTGGAGTAACGACGTGAATCGGGAGGGGACCGAAGCCAAACCCCGCCTTAATGAGGCGCTTGACCTCTTCTAGATTAGTGAATTGCCCTACAATCTTCCCACAAAGGTGCTCCCGCTTGCGCAACGCGGCGACAGGCGCCAGAGCTCCTGAAAGGTCGTCGGTTTTGAAGGAAACGTAGTCGAGCCCCCTCAGTTCATCGAAGCCGGTAACTCGTCGTTGGAAGAGCGGATGGCTTGGCCCGCAGAAGAAGCCGAAATGCTCGCGATAGAGTATGGTGTATTCCAGGTCGTCGAGCTTTTCCTGCGCGAGAAAAATGCCGAGCGCGGCTTCGTTGTTGAGCACGGATTCCGCGGCGGACCTGCTGGATGAAACCGTGGTGGAAAAGGTGATGCGGGGGTGGATCTTGTGGAAGTCGGCAAGGAAAATATCGAGGAAGGGGCATTCGACGTGACTGGCGAAGGCCATGTCGACGTGACCGGAGATCTGGTTTTGATCCTTTTCCATGAGTTCCGGTAGACCGGCGACGATGGCGAACATTGCCATGCATTCTTTGTAGAGTGTCTCTCCCGCGGGCGTGATCCTAAAGTAGTTCGAGCTTCTATCGATCAAGCGGCAAGCCATATGCTCCTCCAGCCGACGCAGAGCGTTGCTGATTGTGGGCTGCGACAGGGACAGCTTATCTCCGGCAGCGGTAAGGCTTCCTTCCTGGACGATGACCGTGAATGTTCTCAGGAGATTCCAGTCGATCTCCCACACAAAACGACGCCGCACCTGGGTCATCCTCCACCTCCAACTTGGCGCAATGCCTTGGTGCATTTGCGCTTCCTTGTCTAGCGGCTCCTACAACACCTACGCCCTTGAACTGGTAAAACTGCGAGGGATTGTTGTCTTGTGGCTTTCCATCGCTATGGCGCCAAAGTGGCTTGCCGCCTGCTGATTTATACCACTTTGCCGGAGCGGGAGGGGACGGATCATCCGAAGCTGGCCATTGGGATGGAATTAGAGGAGGAACGCCTGATCAGATAGTCGGGGCG
>NZ_RZRX01000056.1:0-28400 GCF_003997405.1 Mesorhizobium sp. M2A.F.Ca.ET.042.01.1.1 | reverse complement strand
GTTCGTGGTCGCGCACATCATGACGCTGCCGTCGCATTTCATGCCGGAGGTAGCGGTGGCGACGATCCTGGTCTCGCTGACGGTCACCGTCGGCATCGGCCTTGCCGGCACCTGGCGGGTGCTCGGCCACAAGGCGGCGCCGGTGCTGCGCAACCTCTGACCGAGCGCGGCTCCAAGTCCCGGCCCGATTAAATCTTTGTAAGAATGCCCGGCGGAAGGCCCAAAAACCGGCCTTTCGCACTCTCACAAAGCGTTACGACCCGTTACCGTCTTGTTCTTGACGTCAAGAACCATCATATTTCGCAACAGGCATGCTGGAGCCCCGCCAGCGGCGCCTGGTCCAGGGATCAATCCAAGCGGACCTGTCACCGGACGGGGCAGAAGCAACAGAGGATTTCCAATGGCTGATCCCATTCGCAACTACCAGACGGGCGCCGCCTCCGGCGCGCGCGTCGATATCGATCAGGGCCTGCGCGCCTATATGATCAAGGTCTACAACCTCATGGGGCTTGGCCTGCTCATTACCGGCCTTGCCGCCTGGGGCGCCTTCCACCTCGCCGTGACCGGCGACGGCCAGCTGACCGGTTTCGGCCAGCTCATCTATGCCAGCGCCTTCCGCTGGGTCGTCATCCTGGCGCCGCTCGCCGCGGTGATGTTCCTGTCGTTCCGCATCCAGTCGATGAGCGTGGCGGCGGCGCAGACCACGTTCTGGGTCTATGCTGGCCTTGTCGGCCTGTCGCTGTCGACGATCTTCCTCGTCTACACCGGCACCAGCATCACCCAGACCTTCTTCGCCACGGCCGCGGCCTTCGGCGGTCTGTCGCTCTACGGCTATACGACCAGGCGCGACCTGTCGGCGTTCGGCTCGTTCCTGATCATGGGCGTGATCGGCCTGCTGATCGCGATGCTGATCAATATCTTCCTGCAGTCGTCGGCGCTCGCGTTCGCCATTTCGGCGATCGGCGTGCTGGTCTTCGCCGGCCTCACCGCCTACGACACGCAGAAGATCAAGGAGATGTATTTCGAGGGTGACGTCGCCGACGTCGCCGGCCGCAAGGCGATCATGGGCGCGCTGCGCCTCTATCTCGACTTCATCAACCTGTTCATGTTCCTGCTGCAGTTCATGGGCGACCGCCGCTAAGGGCGTTACCCGGTCTCACTGGACCATAGAGTTGAGAAAGGGCGGCCTAACGGCCGCCCTTTCCTTTTGTGCATGCCTTTGCTGTTATCGAGGCAGGAAAATGAACTGCATAGATTATGAGCAATATTGCGATCAGGGCTGCGACTGCGGCCGACCTTGACCGGATCACTGAAATCTACGCCGATGCGGTCGTCCACGGCACGGCGAGCTACGAGCTGGAGCCGCCCACCCGCGCTGAAATGGGCAACCGATTCGACACTCTGGCGGCGGGTGGCTTCCCCTATCTGGTGGCGGAAAAGGGCGGCGCCGTGCTCGGCTACGCCTATGCCGGACCGTTCCGGCCGCGCCCCGCCTACCGATTCGTCATCGAGGATTCGGTCTATGTCGCGCCCGAGGCCAAGGGGCAGGGCGTGGGCTCGCTGCTGATGCGGGCGCTGATCGAAGCGGCGCGCGCGGCGGGCTTCCGCCAGATCATCGCGGTCATCGGCGACGGCCATGCCGAGAGCGCCTCGGTACGGCTGCACGAGAAGCTCGGCTTCCGCCATTCCGGGCGGTTGGAAGGATCCGGCTACAAGCACGGGCGCTGGCTGGACACGGTGTTCATGCAGCTGTCGCTGAATGGCGGCGCAGAGCTGCCACCGGATCCTGATTCGCTGCCGGAGCGGCGGTTCAGGCTCGGAGGGAAATGAGCAAAATGGGAAAATGGGAATTGAAGAAATGAGGAATTGAAGAACTGAAGAAAAGAAGATCATTTTATCAGGCGCGTAGCGCCTCTTTTCCTCAATTCTTCAGTTCTTCAATTCTCCAGTTCCTCTTCTCACGCCTCAACCACCTTCAGCTTGGCATCGAAGACCCCAAGCACGCGGCCGAGTTCCTGGCCGCGCTTGAGGATGCGGCCGCCCGCCGCGATGACGGCGAATGCGCCCTGCCGGCGCGCCAGTTTCGGGTCCTTGACGATCTGGAACAGCGGCACTTCGCTGGCTCGGCGGAAGACGGAAAAGACAGCGCGATCAGTGAGATGGTCGATGGCATAGTCGCGCCATTCATTGGCCGCCACCATGCGCCCGTAGAGCCTCAGTATCTGGTCGAGCTCGCGCCGGTCGAATCGCACCGGCTGGTCGAGGCGTGCGCTGCGCGCCTCGTGCAACGGGATCAATATTCCGGATGCTTCCCCATCCTCCGTCCCGCTGCTGTGATCGGTCATGCCTCGATCCTTCGATTGAATCATGCGCCGGCCAAGGTTCGCGCTTTCAGGTTCAAATTGCAAGGGCCGGGCAGGCATGCGCAGGGTCGTGCGCTTTCCCAAACGTCCAGTCACGTTTGCGAAACACATGTTGGAATTGGTGATACTCTGCCACATTCTTGCCACAAATAATCCGCGCTCATGCCCCAATCTCCGACGAGTTTACCGGCGTTGCCTGAGACGGTTCGGTCCGGCACCGGCTCGTAAACCCCAAGCCCCCCGCCCACGGGTCAGCGTCGGATCGAACCAACCTCGGTTTTTCCTTGGAAAAATCAGGTGCGACGATCCCAAAACCTGAATGACCGGCGTCAGAAGCAAGCTGACGCCGGTTTTTTATTGCTTGGCGAAGCGGAGCTCTCCTTCTCCCCTTGTGGGAGAAGGTGGATCGGCGCGCAGCGCCGAGACGGATGAGGGGTGTTCCAGGAACGCCGACGTCTCACTCCGCTGGAACACCCCTCATCCGTCGCCTTCGGCGACACCTTCTCCCACAAGGGGAGAAGGGGGGGCCAGGCAATCACGGCTTATGGATGAAGGCAGCGCCGAGGATCGGGCCGGGCATGCCGTCCTTGCCGACCGACTGCAGCAGCACCGCGCAGCCGCCCTTCTTGGCGATCTCGGTCATCGGCAATTCGTAACGCTGCGCCTTGCCGTGCCACATGCCGGCGGTCTGGATGTCGGAAACGGCGTTCCAGTAGGTCAGGCTGCGGCCGCTGTTCTCGCCCTGGCCGATCTTCACCATCTGCGGCGGATCGAAATAGACGATCACCACATGGGCGTCCGCCGGGCCGTTGCCGGCATCGCCGGCGTCGATTATGACGCGGTCGCTGGTGCGGCTCACCTTGATGGCGACCCGCATGCCTTCGCCGGTCCTGTCCATCCGGGCCAAGGCGCCGTCGACATCCTTGCGGCTGGCGCCGTTGACATGGCTGCGGCCGTTGATGACGGCTTGCGGCGTATAGACCGAGCGGCTGCCGAAGGCGCGCATATAGTCATATTGGCGCTCGGTGTTCTCCTTGGTGCTCAGCGTGTCCTGCCAGCCGAGATAGTCCCAGTAATTGACGTGGTAGGCGAGCGCGACGATGTCGTCCTTGCCGGCGAGCTCGGCGAAGAGCTCGTCGGCCGGCGGACAGGAACTGCAGCCCTGGCTGGTGAACAATTCGACCACGCCCAATGGCCTGTCGGTTTGGGGCTTATCGGTCGCGGCCTTCTCAGGCTCGGCTGCCAGGGCCACGCCGCCCAACGCCGTAAGGGCCAGCGCTGCTCCCGCAAGCCGCAATCGTCCTCGAAATGCCATGACTTTTCCAATTCCCGCCGGTGACGCCGGCTTTGTTCTGATTGCTAAAATATGTGGCAGAAGCGGCGGTCAACGGGAAGTCACGTTGCGGTGAAATTTTTGCTGTTTCAGCCACAGGTAAGGCGCAATAGGAGAGCGGTTGCATTTCAAGGCGCGGTTCGATTCGCGAGCAGCATCCTCACCATGTGGCAAACTCTCCTGACCCCTGTCGATCTTTATTGCGAACGGACGGGATCAGGACTTTGGGCGGAGCCGGCTAATGCTTTGACCAACCTGGCTTTCATTGCCGCGGGACTGTCGGGCGTCCGGCAAGTGCGGCGATACAGGACCGGCACCTTCGCCGAGGTGCTGGCCTGGTGGGTGGTGGTGATCGGCATCGGCTCGACGGGCTGATGCTGGCGGTGCTGCTGGCCGCAACGGCGGGGGTTTGAAAGCAAGGGCAGTAGAGCAGTAGGGCAGTAGGCAGTAGGGCAGTAGGAAGTGTCTTTCCCTACTTCCTAACTGCCCTCCTCCCTTATTCCCCTATTAAGCAGCCAAATCCCGCAGCACGTACTGCAAGATGCCGCCGTTCTTGAAGTAGTCGAGCTCATCCAGTGTATCGATGCGGCAGATGATCGGCACGTTCTTCACCGTGCCGTCGCCAAAGGTCACCTTGGCGACCATCTTCTGGCGCGGCTTGATCGCATCCAGGCCGTCGATCTCGACCAGCTCGTCGCCCTTCAGATTGAGCGAAGCCCATGAGGTGCCTTCCTCGAAGACGAAGGGGATGACGCCCATGCCGACCAGGTTCGAGCGGTGGATGCGCTCGAAGGACTGGGCGATGACCGCGCGGACACCCAGCAGGTTCGTTCCCTTGGCCGCCCAGTCGCGCGAGGAGCCGTTGCCGTATTCGACGCCGGCGAAGATCACCAGCGGCACGCCGTCCTTCTTGTACTCCATGGCGGCGTCGTAGATCGACATCTCCTCCTTAGAAGGATAGTGGATCGTGTAGCCGCCCTCACGGCCATTCTCGCCCAGCATATGGTTGCGGATGCGGATGTTGGCGAAGGTGCCGCGCATCATCACCTCATGGTTGCCGCGCCGCGTGCCGTACTGGTTGAAGTCGGCGACGCCGACGCCATGCTCGGTGAGGTACTTGCCGGCCGGCGAGGCGGCCTTGATCGAACCCGCCGGCGAGATGTGGTCGGTGGTGATCTTGTCGCCGAAGAGGCCAAGCACGCGCGCGCCCTTGATGTCGCCGACTTTGCCGAAGGCGCGGCCCATGCCGGCGAAATAGGGCGGGTTCTGCACATAGGTCGAATTGTCGTCCCAGGCATAGGTCTGGCCTTCCGGCGCCTTGACCTTCTGCCAGTAGGCGTCGCCCTTGAAGACGTCGGCATATTTGCGGGCGAACAGCTCGCGCGTGACGTTCTTCTCGATGAACTCCTGGATCTCGGCCGAGGTCGGCCAGACGTCCTTGAGATAGACCGGTTTGCCGTCGCTGCCCTCGCCGAGCGGCTCGGTGGTCAGGTCCTTGGTCACCGTGCCGGCCAGCGCATGCGCCACCACCAGCGGCGGCGAGGCGAGGTAGTTCGCCTGCACGTCCGGCGAGACGCGGCCTTCGAAGTTGCGGTTGCCGGACAAGACTGCGGCGGCGATCAGGCCCTTGTCGTTGATGGTCTTGGAGATCGGCGCCGGCAGCGGGCCGGAATTGCCGATGCAGGTGGTGCAGCCGAAGCCGACCAGGTTGAAGCCGATCTGGTCGAGCTCCTTCTGCAGGCCGGATTTTTCCAGATATTCGGCGACCACCTGGCTGCCGGGGGCGAGCGAGGTTTTCACCCACGGCTTCTGCTTCAGGCCGCGCCGGTTGGCGTTGCGGGCCAAGAGGCCGGCGCCGATCAGCACGCTCGGGTTCGAGGTGTTGGTGCAGGACGTGATGGCGGCGATGACGACGTCGCCATGGCCAAGATCGTGGCCGGTGCCTTCGACAGCATAGCGCTTCGAGATCTCGGCGGCCTTCTTGTATTCGGTCTCCATCGCCTTGGCGAAGCCGGCCGGAACGTCCTGCAGGGCGACGCGGCCCTCGGGACGCTTCGGCCCGGCCATCGACGGCACGACATCGCCGAGGTCGAGCTCGAGCAGGTCGGTGAAGACCGGATCGGCCGAGCCGGCGTCACGCCACATGCCTTGCGCCTTCGAATAGGCCTCGACCAGCGCGATACGGCTTTCCTCGCGGCCGGACATGGTGAGGTAGCGGATGGTTTCCGAATCGACCGGGAAGAAGCCGCAGGTCGCGCCATATTCCGGCGCCATGTTGCCGATGGTGGCGCGGTCGGCCAGCGTCATGTTAGAGAGGCCGGGGCCGAAGAACTCGACGAACTTGCCGACGACGCCCTTCTTGCGCAGCATCTGGGTGACGGTGAGCACGAGGTCGGTGGCGGTGACGCCTTCCTTGAGCCTGCCGGTGAGGCGGAAGCCGATGACCTCGGGCAGAAGCATGGAGACCGGCTGGCCGAGCATCGCGGCCTCGGCCTCGATGCCGCCGACGCCCCAGCCGAGCACGCCGAGGCCGTTGATCATGGTGGTGTGCGAATCGGTGCCGACGCAGGTGTCGGGATAGGCGACCGTCTCGCCATCCTCGCTGTTGGTCCACACCACCTGTCCCAGATATTCGAGATTGACCTGGTGGCAGATGCCGGTGCCGGGCGGCACGACGCGGAAGTTGCGGAAGGCCTGCTGGCCCCATTTCAGGAACCTATAGCGCTCCTCGTTGCGCTCATATTCGAGCTCGACATTGCGGGCGAAAGCCATCGGCGTGCCGAACTCGTCAACGATGACGGAATGGTCGATGACGAGGTCGACCGGCACCAGCGGGTTGATCTTTTCCGGATCGCCGCCGAGCGCCTTGATGCCGTCGCGCATGGCGGCG
Source organism: Mesorhizobium sp. M2A.F.Ca.ET.042.01.1.1 (assembly GCF_003997405.1). NCBI lineage: Bacteria > Pseudomonadati > Pseudomonadota > Alphaproteobacteria > Hyphomicrobiales > Phyllobacteriaceae > Mesorhizobium > Mesorhizobium sp. M2A.F.Ca.ET.042.01.1.1. The sequence goes on along the minus strand of NZ_RZRX01000056.1, from coordinate 21,814 downwards.
AGGTCGACCACGGCCGGAACGCCGGTGAAATCCTGCATGAGCACGCGGGCCGGGCGATAGGCGATCTCGACGCCGGCGGTGCCTTTGTCGGTCAGCCAGGCGGCGACCGCCTGGATGCTCTCCTTGGTGACGGAGCGGCCGTCTTCGTTGCGGAGCAGGTTCTCCAGCAGCACCTTCATCGAATAGGGCAGCTGGGCGATGCCGGTGAGGCCGTTCTTCTCGGCCTCGACGAGGTCGAAATAGACATAGTCCGCGCCACCCGCGGTCAGGGTGCGGCGGCAGTTGAAACTGTCGAGGGATTTTGACACGTGCGATCCGTCCTTGTCTGTTCAGCCTGAAAGGGAACGGACGCCGATGGCATGCAATCACGCGCAAAGGTGCGGGTACGGCCATTTCCGCTGTCCGCTCCCAAGCAACCCGAGCCGTTCAAGGCGGCGCGTGCGCTGGTTCGGCGCTAATTCTGTTCCCGCGCCGACCGCTGGCACGTATGAACCGCATATAGAGAATTTCCTGGAATAGTTCTAGACAGACAAAAGGCAAATTTGTGCGATGCGGCGACGGCCGCGAAACGGTGCTTTCGGAACGGGCAATGATGCGGCTGATCGCCGAAAATCTGGGCGGCGAGCGCGGCGGCGAGGCGGTTTTTTCCGGCATCGGCTTTGCGCTCGACAAGGGCGAAGCGCTCATCGTCACCGGACCGAACGGCTCGGGCAAATCGACCCTGCTGAGGGTAGTCGCCGGGCTGCTGCCGGTTGCCCGGGGCAAGGTGCTGGTCGAAGGCGGTGGCGAGGCTTTCCCGACGGTCGCCTCCGCCTCGCATTATCTCGGCCATCTCAACGCGATGAAGACGGCGCTCAGCGTCGAGGAGAATCTCGGCTTCTGGCGCGCCTTCCAGGGCGAACCGGCATTGAGCGTCGAAGAGGCGCTGGAGACGGTGGCGCTCGGCGGGCTCGGGCATCTGCCCTTCGGCTATCTGTCGACCGGGCAAAGGCGGCGGGTGTCGATCGCCAAGCTGCTGGTCAGCCATAGACCGGTATGGCTCCTCGACGAGCCGACGGCAGGGCTGGACAAGGCTTCGGAGGAGCGGTTCGCGGGGTTGATGCGAGGCCATCTCGAGGGTGGTGGGATCGTGGTGGCGGCGACGCATCTGCCGCTGGGGCTTGAGGGGGCGCGCGAGCTGCAAATGAGAGCGACCGGTTGATGTTTGCGCCAGGCCCCCCTCTCTGCCCTGCCGGGCATCTCCCCCTCAGGGGGGGAGATCGGCAGTTCGGGCGCTCCGCCAACCTCCTTACGCTGAAAATTGGCGAAGGTCGGGGTGGCATCCAATCTCCCGCCTTGAGGGGGGTGAGGAGAGGTCCGCGCAGCGGACGAAAAGCCAACTGCTTGGCTTTTCGAACGACGAACGCCCGGAGCGACAGCGAAGGGCCCGCTCCGGCAGGCCAGAGAGGGGGGCCTGGGCGCAGGCTTCTCAGGTCATGCTAGCCCTCTTCCTCCGCGACATCCGCCTTTCCATCCGCGCCGGCGGCGGGGCGCTGGTCGGCGTCATCTTCTTCCTCGCCGTGATCGTCACCATACCGTTCGGCGTCGGACCCGACCTCAATCTTTTGTCGCGCATCGGCCCGGCGATCCTGTGGATCGCGGCGCTGCTCGCCTGCCTGCTCGGGCTCGACCGGCTGTTCCAGGCCGACCGGGAGGACGGCTCTCTCGATCTTCTTGTCCTCAACGGCGACCGGCACATGCTGGCGCTGACGGTGCTGACGAAATGCCTGGCGCATTGGGCGGGCAGCGTGTTGCCGCTGGTAGTCGCCGCTCCCTTGCTCGGCCTGTTCATGAACATGGAGCCGCTCGGCATCGGCGCCACGGCGCTGACGCTGCTCATCGGCACGCCGGCCATCACCTTCATCGGCGCGGCGGGTGCGGCGGTCGCGGTGGCGTTGCCGCGTGGCGGGCTGCTGATTTCGGTGCTGGTGCTGCCGCTCACCATTCCGGTGCTGATCTTCGGCGTTTCGGCAAGCTATGGCGCCGTCGCCGATCCGGCCCCGTTCCTGCAGCCCTTCCTCATTCTTGCCGCGCTGACGCTGTTTCTTGCCGTGGTCGGGCCCCTGGCGGCGGCGCTGGCGCTGCGGCACGGGACGGATTGATGTGGCCGCTGCGCATCGAGAACCCGATCTTTCTCCAGACTATCTACGGTCACTTCCCGGATTTGTCTTCCGTCGAGATCACCTCGGCCACGATGGACCGAGATGGTCCGAGCATGCATCTGTCCTTTATATCGACGGTGCTGCCTTATCGGCCGCCGGCCAAATGGGGCAAATTCAACGCCGTGTCGTCCAGGTTGGAGTTCCTCGATGTCGAGTCCGTCAGCCTGCGCAAATTCGAGAGCTATGGGACGAGCTCGATCAGGATGTGGGACGATGCGGGCAAGATCCTGCTGACATGTGAAGGGGCGGTCAGACTGTCGCTGACATCCAAGTTTATGCGCGTTGGCAGAATCTCGGGGTTCCTGCAGTCATAGTGACCGCAAATCTGCCGCACGCGTAGTTCATTGCGACTGAAGACCAGTGCGACTATTAGAATGCCATAAGTGATTGATCGAGAAATGAGCGCGCACGCCCTCTACGTCACCGCCGCCTATGCGATCACGGCCGTCGTGCTCGCCGGGCTGATCGGCTGGATCCTGCTCGACCAGCGGGCGCGCAAACGCGAACTCGCGGCGCTCGAAGCGGCCGGTGTGCGTCGGCGTTCGGACAAGGCCGTCAAGCCATGAGCACCGGGACCGAAGCTCCGGCGCCGCGCCGCCGCTTGTTCGTGCTACTGCCGCTGCTGGTGTTCCTGGGACTGGCGGGGCTGTTCCTGTCGCAGCTTCTGTCGGGCCGCGATGTCGCCGAGATCCCCTCGGCGCTGATCGGCCTGCCGGCGCCGCAGACCAGTCTGCCGCCGCTGGAAGGGGTGAACCTGCTGCCGGGACTCGATTCCAAAAGCTTTGCCGGCAGGGTGACGCTGGTCAATGTGTTCGCGTCCTGGTGCGCGCCGTGCCGGGAAGAGCATCCGGTGCTGCTCGGCCTGTCGCAGGACAAGCGCTTCACGCTTGCGGCGCTGAACTACAAGGACCAGCCGGAAAACGCCCGCCGCTTCCTCGGCGAGCTCGGCAATCCCTATCAGGCGATCGGCGTCGACCCGGCCGGACGCGCGGCGATCGACTGGGGCGTCTATGGCGTGCCGGAGACTTTCGTCGTCGGCAAGGACGGCAAGATCGCCTACAAGCATGTCGGGCCGCTGACGCCCGACTCCGTGAGGACGTTGCTGTTGCCGCAGATAGAGAAGGCCTTGGCGGCGCCGGGTTAACGCCCCCTCATCCGGCCGCTTCGCGGCCACCTTCTCCCCGAGGGGAGAAGAGGTTGACGATCCGGGTGAGGGCCTGTCGCTCAGCCGTAGATCTGCTTGCGGATCTGGTAGAGCATCTCGGAACGGTCGGCGCGCAGATCGGCGAGATCGCGGCCGGACAGGTTCTCGATTTCGGCGACGAGGCGGTTGTACTGGCGGCGCTTGGCGATGCTGGCGCGAGCGCGGGAGACAAGATTGTCGAACATGACAGGGTTCCTTTCATGCCGCACTGGTGCGGCCGGTTGTTCCTCCCTGACAATTGCGAGCATGACATAGGAATGGTGCGTTGCAAAAGAAAGATGTTGCAATGCACCATTGCAACCAGCGCATAGCCGGTTAACCGTGGGCTAACGGTTCCTTGCATCCGGCATGGCGGCCTTTGGCGCACGCTCACGCAGTTCTCATCCGTTTTGTCATACAAATTACAGGCCTGCCGTCTTGCCAGAATGGCTGCGGGCTGGCTTGATCCGTCCGTCACCTGATGCCGGGAGGAAACGCATGGCGGCCGCTGACTATTACGAAATTCTCGATCCGCGCTTCGCGCGCCTGTTCAACGGCAGCGCGCAGGTGGAAAAGCTGTTCACCGGATGCCGGTGGGCGGAAGGGCCGGCCTGGTTCGCCGCCGGCCGCTATGTCGTCTGGTCCGACATCCCGAACAACCGCATGCTGCGCTATGACGAGACCGACGGCAGCGTCAGCGTGTTCCGCCAGCCCTCCGGCAATTCCAACGGCAACACGGTCGACCGGCAGGGCCGGCTGGTGACCTGCGAGCATTCCGGCCGCCGCGTCAGCCGCACGGAATTCGACGGCTCGATCACCACCATCGCCGACAAATGGAAAGGCAAGCGGCTGAACTCGCCCAACGACGTGGTGGTGCGTTCCGACGGCTCGATCTGGTTCACCGATCCGAGCTACGGCATCGACACCGACTATGAGGGCGACAAGGCGGAAAGCGAGATCGGCGCCTGCAATGTCTACCGGGTCGATCCGGAGACCGGCGATGTCGAGGCCGTCATCACCGACATGGTGCGGCCGAACGGGCTCGCCTTCTCGCTCGACGAAAGCCTGCTCTATGTCGCCGACACCGGCCGCACGCATGGCGAGAAGAACCCGGCGCATATACGTGTCTTCAATGTCGGCAAGCATGGCAAGAAGGTTTCGGGCGGCAAGGTCTTCGCCGACTGCACTGCCGGCCTGTTCGACGGTTTCCGGCTCGATTCCGACGGACGCATCTGGACAAGCGCTGCCGACGGCATTCATTGCTACGACCCGGACGGCACGCTGATCGGGAAGGTCAAGGTGCCGGAAGTGACCGCCAACTGCGTGTTCGGCGGCAACAAGCTGAACTGCCTCTACATAGCCGGCACCACCTCGCTCTATGTGGTGCGGCTGATGGTGAACGGAGCGAAGACTTTTTGAAGCTGCTAAAGGCGCTTCTGTGGCCTTTGCTGGCCTTTCTGCGCATCCCCGCAGCGCCGGCCGCGCTGCGGTTCCCGCAACGACCGCCATCCGCTTTGCCGGAGCGAATTGCCAAACCGCCGCCCGACGTCAACCGGCAGAACTCAAGGGGAGGACATCATGCCATTCGTCAACATCCGCATCGTCAAGGAAGTGATCGCCGCCGATCCGGCCGGCAAGAAGGCTGACATCGCCAAGAAGGTGACTTCGGCCATCATGGAGGCCACCGGGCTTGGCAACAACGATGTCTGGGTGGTGTTCGAGGAGGTCAACGCCCGCGACTGGTATGTCGGCAAGACCGATGTCGAGACGCTGCGGAAGGGGTAGCTTCTTCCTTCTCCCCTTGTGGGAGAAGGTGGCCTCGCGAAGCGAGGTCGGATGAGGGGTGCTCCAGCTTGGCGACGTCGTTTGTACAGCGACGAGGTCGCCAATGCCTCACTTCGCTGGAACACCCCTCATCCGTCTCGGCGCTGCGCGCCGATCCACCTTCTCCCACAAGAGAAGGGGAAGATGCGCCACTCACCGCCCGCGTATAAACCCCACGAAACCCTGCACCGCCTCACGCATCGCCTGGCGGTTCGAACCCTCCGCCAGGATCGCCTTCATCTCCGCCGGCTTCTTGCCCAGCAGCGTGATTTCCAGCGCCGCCTCCTCATACAGCGCGAACGACATCGTGCGCATCACCTCGGCGAGCGCCGCACGCGCGTAGAGCGAGCGGGGCGAGGCGTGGACCAGCATTGCCGGCTTGCGCACCGCGGCGTCGCGCGAGACCAGCCAGTCGAGCGCGTTCTTCATGCCGCCGGGCACGCCATGCGCATATTCCGGGCACGAGACGATGACGCCGTCGGCGCGGGTGACCATGTCGATCAGGCGCGCCGCTTCGGGCGGCGTGCGCTCGCCCTCGTCGTCGGGATTGAAGATCGGCAGCCGGCCGAGGCCGTCATAGAGCTGCACGCGGCAGTCGTCGGGGGTATTGGCGGCCAGGGCGGCAAGCAGGGCCGAGTTGGTCGAGGCGGCGCGCAGGCTGCCCGATATGGCGATGATCTCGATCAAGGGAGGGCCGGACGAAGAGTGAGTCGTCCGGAAAGCCTACCACATGGTCTGCCGGTAATCGTCGTCCAGCTCGCGGTCGATTTCGCCGGCGCTTTCGCTCAGCGCCAGCTGGTCGCGGATGATCTGGCCGAGCGTCGGCAGGGTGGCGCGATCGTACCAGGTCTCGGGCTTCCAAAGATCGGAGCGCATGAAGGCCTTGGCGCAGTGCATGTAGGCGGCCTTGACCGTCACCACGATGACGCTCTGCGGCTCCTTGCCGTCGACCGCCAGGCGTTCGCGCAAGGTGGGATCATTGGTGATGCGGGCATCACCATTGACGCGCAGCGTCTCGTTCATGCCGGGGATCAGGAAGAGCAGCCCGACCGACGGGTTGCGGATGATGTTTTCCAGCGTGTCCAGCCGGTTGTTGCCGGGGCGGTCGGGGATGGCGATGGTGGAGTTGTCGAGGATGGCGGTGAAGCCGGGCTTGTCGCCCTTCGGTGTGACGTCGGCGTTGCCGGCGCTGTCGGAGGAACCGATCAGCACGAACGGGCTCTTGCCGATAAAGGAACGGCAATGGCCGTCGAGGCTTTTCAGTTCCTTGCGGATCGAGCCGTCGGTCGGCCGGGGCGTCTTGTAGATCGTCCTCAGCTCGTCATGCGTGGTGAGAAATTCCATATCGCCCCCCTCTTATTCTGGCGCAATTCCGGACGGAAAACCGCGTCACACTTTTCCTGTAATTGCTTTAGTTCCCGGCCTTCTCTTCCTTGGCTTTTTCCTCAAGCGAGTGGCGCATGATCAGCGGCATCTGGCTGAAGGTGAACAGCAAGGTGATCGGGATCGTGCCCCAGACCTTGAAATATAGCCAGGTCGCCTCGGAGAAGTTGCGCCACACGACTTCGTTGAGCACGGCCAGGAACAGGAAGAACAGGCCCCAGCGGAAGGTCAGCTTGCGCCAGCCCTCGGCATCGAGCTGAAAGGCGGAATCGAAGACGTAGCCGAGCAGCGAGCGGCCGAACAGCAGCCCGCCGAGCAGGGTTACGCCGAACAGCGAGTTGATGATCGTCGGCTTCATGAAGGCAAAGGTCTTGTCCTGCAGGTAAAGCGCCAGCGCGCCGAAGACGAAGACGACGATCGCCGAGACCAGGGGCATTAGCGGCAGGCTGCGCGTCAGCAGCCAGGAGACGCCGAGCGAAAGCGCGGTCGCGACCATGAAGAAGGCGGTGGCGATCAGGATCGGCTCGCCAAGGTGGGCAAGCACCGGGAATTTCTCGGCCAGCCACTCGCCACGAATGGTGGTGAAGAAGAACACCAGGCCCGGCCCCAGCTCGAGCAGGAATTTCAGGCCGGGGTTCATCGGCTTGCGGCGTGGATCGGACGGGTCGCGTTCGAGGATGTTCATAAAGTTCCTTCTTGCGCATGATCTGGCCGAAAAGCGGGCGGCCTTCCAAGATCACGCCTTTGTTCAGGCGACGCCGGCGATTGCTCTCGCGAATTCGCTGGCCGAAAACGGCTCGAGGTCATCGACCTGCTCGCCGACACCAATGAAATAGACCGGCAGCCGGTGCTTGGCGGCGATCGCCACCAGAATACCGCCGCGCGCCGTGCCGTCCAGCTTGGTCATCACCAGCCCGTTGACGCCGGCGACGTTGCGGAAGATCTCGACCTGGTTCAGCGCATTCTGGCCGGTGGTGGCGTCGACCGTCTGCAGCACCGTGTGCGGCGCTTCCGGATCGAGCTTGCCGAGCACGCGCACGATCTTCTCCAGCTCGGCCATCAGCTCGGTCTTGTTCTGCAGCCGGCCGGCCGTGTCGATGATCAGCACGTCGGAGCCGGCCTCCTTGGCCTTCTCGAAGGCATCATAGGCGAGGCCCGCGGCGTCGGCGCCGAGCTTGGTGGCGACGACCGGCGATTTGGTGCGCTCGCCCCAGATCTTCAACTGCTCGATCGCCGCGGCGCGGAATGTGTCGCCGGCGGCCAGCATCACCTTGAGGCCGCCATCGGTGAGCTTGGCTGCCAGCTTGCCGATGGTGGTGGTCTTGCCGGTGCCGTTGACGCCGACGACCAGGATGACATGCGGCTTGTGGCTGAGGTCGAGCTCGAGCGGCTTTGCCACCGGCGTCAGCACCTTTTCCACCTCCGCCGCCATCACGGCGCGGACTTCAGAATCGAAAACGTCGCGGCCATAGCGGCTGGAGGCAAGCGAATCGGTGACGCGCAACGCCGTCTCCACGCCAAGATCGGCGCGGATCAGCACGTCCTCCAGGTCCTGCAGCGTGTCCTCGTCCAGCTTTCGCTTGGTGAAGACGCCGGCAATGTTGCCGGTGAGCTCGCGCGAGGAGCGGGCGAGCCCATCGCGCATGCGCTGGAACCAGGAGCGCCGCGGCGCCGGCTCCGGCGCTTTTACCGGCTCGGCCCTCTGCTCGACCTTTTTGGCGACTGTCACCTTGCCGGCGGCGGGCGTGGCTTTTGGCGTCGGCCCGGCCTCCGGTTCCGGTGCGATCTCGGCAAGGATCGGCTGCGGCTCGGCAGGCGCCGGTTGCCGAATGGGAGGCGCGATTTCCGCGTCGGCTTCGGCGGATGGTTCCGTGGAAGGCGCTTCCGCCGGCGGAACCTCAATGGGCGCCGGCGTCTCGACCGGGACTTCGGCAGGCGGCGTCGGCACCTCGACAGGCGCAGGCTCCGGCTGGGGTTCCGGACGCGAAGACTCGATGTCCGGCTGAGCCGGCGCGGGTGCGGGCACTTCCTGCGGCTCGGGTGAGGGCTCGGGTTGTGCCGGCGGCACTTCCTCGGGGGCCGGAGGCTCGGGCTTCTCGGGCGCCGGCTGGGGCTCCTCCTCCGGCTCGGGCTGCGGCAGCGGTTCCGGCTCGGCGGGAACAATCGGTTCAGGCGTCGGTGGAACGATGGGCGCGGGCTCGGGCTTCGGCTCTTCAGGCAGCGGAGCGGGGGCAAGAGCGGGTTCGCTCGCCGGCGCGGCTTCTGCCACCGGCTCCTGCTCGCGCGCCAGAATCTCCGGGGCGGCCTGGTCGGGCCCCGGCTTCAGCGCGTCCAGCTGATCCCATTTGATCGGCGGCAGCGCCTCGTCGACGCGCTCCTCGACGACCTCTTTCTTGCCGAACGAAAATATCTTCTTGAAAAAACCAGCCATGCGTCTCGCAGTCTCAGGCGGCTTGCGCGGCAAGCGGGGCCGCAATCAGTCGGGCGCCGTCATGGCCGGTGACTACGGCTTCGAGGATCTCGCCGGGCGCGCCGGCGTCGATCGCGGCCAGCGTGAAACCTTCGGTGCGGCCAAGCCCGTCGCGTTCGATCAGGATCGACTGCCGCGTGCCGGGGAGCGAGGTCAGATGACGGCAATAGGCGGCCTCGCCGGCGGCGCGCAGCCTCGCGGCGCGCGCCTTCACCATTTCGCGGCGGACCTGCGGCATGCGCGCCGCGGGCGTGCCTTCGCGCGGGCTGAACGGAAAGACGTGCAGATGTGTCAGCCCGCACTCCTCGACGATCCGTTCCGAATTCTCGAACATCGCCTCGGTCTCGGTCGGGAAGCCGGCGATGATGTCGGCGCCGAAGACTATGCCGGGACGCAGCTTGCGCACGTCTTCGCAGAAGCGGATCGACTGGTCGCGCAGATGGCGCCGCTTCATCCGCTTCAGGATCATGTCGTCGCCGGACTGCAGCGACAGGTGGAGATGCGGCATCAGCCTGGACTCGGTGGCGATAGCGTCGAGCAGGTCGTCGTCGGCCTCGATGGAATCGATCGAGGACAGCCTGAGCCGCTTCACGTCCGGCACCTGGCGCAGGATGGTCTTCACCAGTTTTCCCAGCTTCGGGCTGCCCGGCAGGTCGGCGCCGAAGCTGGTCATGTCGACGCCGGAGAGCACGATCTCGGCATAGCCGTTGCCGGCAAGGCGCTTCACCTGCTCGACCACGGCGCCCATCGGCACGGAACGCGAATTGCCGCGTCCATAGGGGATGATGCAGAAGGTGCAGCGATGGTCGCAGCCATTTTGCACCTGCACGAAGGCGCGCGCCCGGCCTTCGATGGCGTCGACCATGTGGCCTGCCGTCTCGCGCACTGAAAAGATGTCGTTGACGCGGGCCTTCTCGGTGCCGTTGACGCCAAAATCGGGCAGCGCGCGGTAGGAATTCGCCTTGAGCTTCTCCTCATTGCCGAGCACGAGGTCGACCTCGCCCATGGCGGCGAAGTTCTGCGGCTCGGTCTGCGCCGCGCAGCCGGTGACGATGATGCGGGCCGAAGGGTTCTCGCGGCGCGCCTTGCGGATCGCCTGCCTGGCCTGGCGCACCGCTTCCGCCGTGACGGCGCAGGTGTTGAAGATGACGGCGCCGCCGGCGAGCGTGCCCAGCCCTGCGCTTTCGGCCTCGCGGCGCATCACTTCCGATTCATAAGTGTTGAGGCGGCAGCCGAAGGTGACGACGTCGATACCGTTGGTGACCGCGCCTTTTTCAGGGGCGGACATCAGGCGGCGCTTTCGGTGTCGCGGGCCCAGGCGCCGGTCGAGGGATCGAAGCTGCCGGAGAATTCCCATTCGGCGGCACCCGTCAGGATGACGTGATCGTCGTCGCGCCATTCGACATGCAATTCGCCGCCGCCCGGCGTCAGCAGCGAGACGCTGCGGCCTGTGCGCTTGGTGCGCGCTGCCGCGACCACGGCGGCGCAGGCCGCCGAGCCGCAGGCCTTGGTGAGGCCGGCGCCGCGCTCCCAGGTGCGGATGATCATCGTTTCAGGTGACGTTACCTGCGCGATGGTGATGTTGGCGCGCTCGGGGAAGATCGGATGGTTTTCGAGCAGCGGGCCGAAGCGGTCGAGCTCATAGGACCAGACATCGTTGTCGACCCAGAAGATCGCATGCGGATTGCCCATCGACACCGCCGAGGGTGAATGCAGCACCGGCGCGTCGATCGGGCCGATCTGCAATTCGATCGCGCGGGTGTCGCGGAACTCTTCCGCCAGCGGGATCTCCTGCCAGCCGAAGCGCGGCTTGCCCATGTCGACGGAGATCGTGCCGTCGGCGTGCTCCTGAGCGTTCAAGATGCCGGCGCGGGTCTCGAAGGTGAAGCTCTTCTGGCCGGTCTCGGCGGCCAGAGCCTGGACAACGCAGCGCGTGCCGTTGCCGCAGGCCTGCGCGCTGGTGCCATCGGAATTCAGGATGTCGATATAATAGGCGGTGCCCGGCGTGCGCGCGTCATGGATCGCCATGATCTGGTCGAACTTGGTCGCGGCGTCGGCGTTAAGCGCGATCGCCGCAGCCGGCGTGACCTTGTCGGCACGGCCGCGCATGTCGGCAACGATGATCTCGTTGCCGATGCCGTTCATCTTGGCGAAGGGGGCGGTGCCTGCCATCTAACCGGTAATTCCAATCCGTTTGGCCGCTATATGGCGGAAACGAGCGGGAATTACCAGTCCGGGTCTTATGTGACCGCGAAGACGCCGAGCACGATCAGCAGGAAGATGACCAGCACGATGCCGATGAGGACGCGCGCTCCCGTCGCGGCGGCCCCGGCCAGCGCCGGCATGCCGAGCAGGCTGGCGGCGGCGGCAATGATGAGAAGAATGATGATCCATCTGATCATGGGAAGCTCCGGCGAAATTGCGTCGCGAAACCAACGTTTTTCGCCGGTTTGGGTTCCTTCGTCAGACAGCCGGTATGTCCCAGACCTCGCCGGGGCGCATGGCGCGGAAACGCTCCGGCGGCAGGCCGTGCGCCTCAAGCGCCTCGGCCAGTTTTTGCGCCGGCTCCTCGACCGGCTCGTCGGTGAGGTGGAACGTGCCCCAGTGGCAGCCTGCGGCGTGAGCCGCGTTGCACAGCTTCATGCCGAGAACGGCCTCCTCCGGATTCTGGTGCTGCGGCGCCATGAACCAGCGTGGCTCATAGGCGCCGATCGGCAGGATGGCGAGGCGAAAGCCGCCATGCTTCTGTGCCATCAGCCGGTAATTGATGCCGTCATGGAAGCCGGTGTCGCCGGCGAAATAGATGTTGCCGCCCGCCGTTTCGATGACGAAGGCGGCCCAAAGCGCCATGCGGCGGTCGCGTCCGCCGCGCGCCGACCAATGATGCGCCGGCTCGACATGGATGGCGGCGGCCCCTGCGTCGATCCTGTCGCCCCAATCATGCGCGCCGAGCCGCATGCCGGGCACGGCGCGGTGGATGATGGCGTCGTTGCCGAGCGGCGTCATGATGTGCGGATCGTGTCTCTCCTTCAGCCGCCTCAGCGTGGCGAGGTCGAGGTGGTCGTAGTGGTTGTGGCTGACCAGGACCAGGTCGATCGGCGGCAGGTCGGCAAAGGCAATGCCCGGCGCATTGACGCGCTTCGGGCCGGCAAAGGCGAAGGGCGAGGCGCGCTTCGACCAGACCGGATCGGTCAGGATGTTCAGGCCGGCGGTCTGGATGAGAAGCGAGGCGTGGCCGACCATCGTGAGCCTGAGCGCGCCGCCATCCAACCGACGCACCGGCTTCGCCTGCGGGTGAGGGCTCGGAACGGCGGCAGGCCATCTCGCCCGGTTGCCGCTGAATTGCCATCTGAGGAGATCGCTGAAGCGCCCTGGGGGCTTGCCGCCGGGGTTGAAGAACAAGGCGCCGTCGAAATGATCGCTATGCGGGCCGCTGTAATAGCGGTTGGCGGTTCTTTTTCTTGCGGCCATTCACTCTCCCGCCGGCTCGGTCCCTTCCTGAGATAAGGAAGCGCCTGCCTGGCGCAAGCATTTTGCTGGCGAATGCCAACGAGCGGAGCCCGGTTCATCTAGGATCGTGAGCGAGGGGGCGATCATCATGGTCATGAAGCGAACCGGGACACCGTGGATGAAGGCCGAGGATTTCGGCCGCTCGCTGCCGCTTGGGATCGGCGTCAACCTGCTGGTCACCGACATGGCGGCGATGGAAGCCTTTTGCCGCGACGTGCTCGGGGCCAGGATCATCTATGCCGACGAGGATTTCGCGGCGATCGAGTTGCTGGGCTCGATCTTCATGCTGCATGCCGACCATTCCTATCTCGACAATCCGATGACCGGGGTCACTTCGGGCGCCGAGACGCGCGGGGCCGGCATAGAGCTGCGCCTTTACGGCGCCGATCCGGATCGGATCGAGAAAAAGGCGGCGGCGCTCGGCCATATCGTGCTGGCCGGGTCCATCGATAAGCCGCATGGCCTGCGCGAATGCTACATCGTCGGCCCGGACGGCTATGTGTTCGTGCCGAGCGCCCGGATTTAATGCCGAAATTTCAATGGCTTGAATGACCAAGTCAAACGCCGCTGCGGCGCTGTCCGCTTGCTGCGATAAATTTGCAACATCCGACTCGAAAACCCTATTTTAACCATATCGGGTTGAAATTCTGCCACCTTCGCCATCTTGGTGGAGCGAAGATTACGCGGACGGCTCCCCCCGGCCGGATCCGACGGAGGTTTTGATGAATTTTTCGATGACCCGCCCCTTTTCGCGGAGCGGCCTCGTGGCCATCTCGTTGGCCGCGCTGGTTGCGAGCGGCTGCTCGACCTCGCGCTTCTCCTCGATGGACGACCAGCAGCCGGCGCCGCTGACGCCGGCGCCGTCCGGCACGGTGACGCAGAATCAGCTGCCGCCGCCAGCCGCCCCCGGCACCACCGATCCGTCGCAATTCCCGACCGCGCCGAAGAACACCCAGGTCGCTTCGCTGCCGCCGGACGGTACGGCGCCCGCCGGCGCCACCGATCTCACCGCGGCCAGCGTCGCCGGCGTGTGGAACGTCAATGTCTCCGGGCAGAGCTGCAAGGTGGCGACGCCGCAGACCAAGTTCGGCGCCGGCTACCGCGCCGGTCCGCTGCACTGCCCGGCGCCGATCGACGGCATCAAGTCGTGGAACGTCGCCGGCAAGCAGCTGACGCTTTACGACGAAAATGGCGGCACGCTGGCCAGGCTCTATTCCTCGGGCGGCGAAAAGTTCGACGGCCAGACTTCCAATGGGCAGCCGATCTCGCTTACAAGGTAAGCCCAAACCGCCCCTATCTATGCAATTCCGGATGGAAAACGTTTCGCCGGAGCTGCTCCGGAACGACGTGAACCATGCATCTGCGTGACGGCCTCCAGATCCACGCGACCGTCAGGCAGCGCTACGACCATCTCGTCCAGAGCGGCGCTGTCGAGCGCGATCCGGCGCAGGAGCATATCGTCGCCGCGCTCGACCGGCTGATCGACGAGATCTCGGCCAAAAGGCTGGCGCAGAAATCGAGCGCGCTGGGCTGGCTGTTCGCGGCCAAGCGGCAGCCGCGCGACCCTGTCAAAGGCCTCTACATCCATGGCAGCGTCGGTCGCGGCAAGACCATGCTGATGGACATGTTCTTCGAGCTGCTGCCGGTCCGCCGCAAGCGCCGCGTGCATTTCAACGACTTCATGGCCGATGTGCAGGACCGGATCCAGAAACACCGGCAGGCGCGCAAGGAAGGCACGGTCAAGGAGGACGACCCGATCCCGCCGGTGGCCCGGGCGCTCGCCGATCAGGCCTGGGTGCTGTGCTTCGACGAGTTCTCCGTCACCGACATCGCCGACGCGATGATCCTGTCGCGCCTGTTCTCGGCCCTGTTTGCCAATGGCGTGGTGCTGGTCGCCACCTCCAACGTGGCGCCGGAGAACCTTTACCGCGACGGGCTGAACCGCCAGCTCTTCCTGCCGTTCATCTCGCTGCTCGAGCGCAATGCGCATGTGATGACCCTCGATGCCGACAAGGACTACCGCCAGGAAAAGCTCAACCGCCAGCCGGTCTATGTCACGCCGGATGACGCCGCGGCCGAGCGCGCGCTGGACGAGTCCTGGCAGGCGATGACGCATGGCCAGCCGACCGGCGAGGTGACGTTGACGCTGAAAGGCCGCCACCTCGTCGTGCCGCGCGCCGCCGGGGATGCAGCGCGCTTTTCCTTCGCGGACCTTTGCGAAAAGCCGCTCGGCGCGCGGGATTATCTGGCGATCGCCGGCCGTTTCTCGACCGTCTTCATCGACCATGTGCCGGTGCTGGGGGAAGGCAAGCGCAACGAGGCCAAGCGCTTCATCCTTTTGATCGACACGCTCTACGACCACCATATGCGGCTGGTGATGAGCGCCGCTGCGGCGCCGGAAGGGCTCTACACGGCCAAACGCGGCACGGAAGTGTTCGAATTCGAGCGCACCGCCTCGCGCCTGGTCGAAATGCAGAGCCGCGACTGGCTGGACGATTGGGCGGAACGGCGCAAAGACGGGCCGCAGCCCGCCGAGGCGAGGCAAGCATAGAGATAGCGACGTAGTTCCGCCACCTTCCTGCATCGCGGACGATTGGCGAAAGCCGACGCGGCGTCCGATCTCCCCACTTGAGGGGGAGATGGCCGGCAGGCCAGAGGGGGTCGGTTCGACTGGGCTCGACGCATTGGACGCCGGCGCTTCACGCGCGGCGACTCCCTCTGTCGCCTTTGGCGACATCTCCCCCTCGAGGGGGAGATTTGGCGCCTGCATCACAACAGCGTCATCGCCGGGATGAAGCCTTCTGATTTCCACCTTCATTGTGTAAATTCTCGTCAGTCGGCTCAGGAACTTTGACGTTTACGTAATTCCCAAAGCATCTAACCGATTGAAAACACTGGGATCAAAATAATCGTTTGAATTTTTCTTTGGCCGGCGCTAATGGGTGCGGCGAAATCTCGCGGCCTCCCGCATCCTTTCGGCCTCCCCGGCCCCGTCACGGCACGTCACAGACAAAGGGAAAACATCCTCACATGGCACGCAACAAGATAGCGCTCATCGGCTCGGGCATGATCGGCGGCACGCTCGCCCATATGGTCGGCCTCAAGGATCTCGGCGACGTGGTGCTGTTCGATATCGCCGAGGGCATTCCGCAGGGCAAGGGCCTCGACATCGCGCAGTCTTCCCCCGTCGACGGTTTCGACTCCCGGCTGACCGGCGTCAACGACTATGCTGGCATCGAGGGCGCGGATGTGTGCATCGTCACCGCCGGCGTGCCGCGCAAGCCGGGCATGAGCCGCGACGATCTTCTCGGCATCAACCTCAAGGTGATGGAACAGGTTGGCGCTGGCCTCAAGAAATACGCGCCGAAGGCCTTCGTCATCTGCATCACCAACCCGCTCGACGCGATGGTCTGGGCGCTGCAGAAGTTCTCCGGCCTGCCGACCAGCCATGTCGTCGGCATGGCCGGCGTGCTCGACAGCGCCCGCTTCCGCTATTTCCTGGCCGAGGAGTTCAAGGTCTCGGTCGAGGACGTCACCGCCTTCGTGCTCGGCGGTCATGGCGACTCTATGGTGCCGATGATCCGCTATTCGACGGTTGCCGGCATCCCGCTGCCGGATCTCGTCAAGATGGGCTGGACGTCGAAGGAGAAGCTCGACCAGATCGTGCAGCGCACCCGCGACGGCGGTGCCGAGATCGTCGGCCTGTTGAAGACCGGCTCGGCCTATTACGCGCCGGCGGCCTCGGCGATCGCCATGGCCGAGTCCTATCTCAAGGACAAGAAGCGCGTGCTGCCCTGCGCCGCGCACCTTTCGGGACAGTATGGCGTCAAGGGAACCTATGTCGGCGTTCCCGTGGTAATCGGCGCCGGCGGCGTCGAGCGCGTCATCGAGATCGACCTGTCGAAGGCAGAGCAGAAGATGTTCGACAATTCGGTCGCGGCCGTCCAGGGCCTGACCGAGGCCTGCACCAAGATCGCCCCGCATCTCGCCGGCAAGTAATCTCGCCGCAAAGCAATCATCCTCCCCGGAGATCAAGCGCATGAACATCCATGAGTATCAGGCCAAGGCGCTGCTGAAGACGTTCGGCGCGCCGGTGGCAAGCGGCGTTCCGGTGTTCAAGGCAAGCGAGGCGGACGCCGCCGCAAAGGCGCTGCCCGGCCCGCTCTATGTCGTGAAGAGCCAGATCCATGCCGGCGGCCGCGGCAAGGGCAAGTTCAAGGAACTCGGCCCCGACGCCAAGGGCGGCGTGCGGCTGGCGAAGTCGGCGGCCGAGGTCGTCGCCCACGCCAACGAGATGCTCGGCCACACGCTGGTCACCAAGCAGACCGGCCCGGCGGGCAAGCAGGTCAACCGCCTCTATATCGAGGATGGCGCCGACATCGCCCGCGAGCTCTATCTGTCGATCCTGGTCGACCGCTCGGTCGGCCGCATCGCCTTCGTCGTCTCGACCGAGGGCGGCATGGACATCGAGACGGTCGCGCACGACACGCCGGAAAAGATCGTCACCGTCGCCGTCGATCCGGAAAAGGGCGTCACGGCCGACGACGTGAAGACGCTCAATGCGGCGTTGAAGCTCGACGGCGATGCCGCCAAGGACGGCGGCACGCTGTTCCCGATCCTCTACAAGGCGTTCGTCGAGAAGGACATGAGCCTGCTCGAGGTCAACCCGCTGATCGTCATGAAGGACGGGCACCTGCGCGTGCTCGACGCAAAAGTGTCGTTCGACAACAACGCGCTCTTCCGCCACCCGGACGTGATGGAACTGCGCGACACCACCGAAGAGGACGAGAAGGAGATCGAGGCGTCGAAATACGACCTCGCCTATGTCGCGCTCGACGGCAATATCGGCTGCATGGTCAACGGCGCCGGCCTTGCCATGGCGACGATGGACATCATCAAGCTCTACGGCGCTGAGCCGGCCAACTTCCTCGACGTCGGCGGCGGCGCCTCCAAGGAGAAGGTCACGGCAGCGTTCAAGATCATCACCAAGGACCCGGCGGTCGAGGGCATCCTGATCAACATCTTCGGCGGCATCATGAAGTGCGACGTCATCGCCGAGGGCGTGATCGCGGCCGTCAAGGAAGTGGGCCTGAAGGTGCCGCTGGTGGTGCGCCTGGAAGGCACCAACGCCGGGCTTGGCAAGAAGATCATCAACGACAGCGGCCTGAATGTCGTCTCGGCCGACGACCTCGACGACGCGGCCAAGAAGATCGTCAAGGCGGTGAAGGGCTGAGCGGATGCCTCCGCGCAAGATAAATCTGGTCGAGGCGGCAGACCAAAAGATCGCCAAGGTCTTCGATCCGCATATCGCCGGCGATGTCAATGACAGCCAGGCGAAGGTCGCCAAGTTCGGCGAGGTCTTCGACTGGCACGCGCATGACAATGAGGACGAAGCCTTCCTCGTGCTGCGCGGCAGGATCGCCATCGACTTCCGCGACGGGCCGGTCGAGCTCGGCGAGGGCGATTTCATCGTCGTGCCGCGCGGGGTCGAGCACCGGCCGCGCTCGCTGACGAAGGAGCCGGTGGTGCTGATGTTCGAGCCGGCGACGACCTTGAACACCGGCAATGCCCGGAGTGACCTCACCGTCACCGACCTGAAGCGGCTCTGAGCCATGAACGCGTCGCCCTTCTCTTCCCTCTCGGATGGTCACCAGCGCCTGCAGGCGCTGGTCGGCGCGTGGCGGGGCGAGGAAGAGGTGGCGGCCACGCAATGGACCGATGCCGGCACGGCGACTTCGGAAGTTCAGGCCGAGGCACAGTTCGGCGGCCTGTTCGTGGTGCAGCGCTATCGGCAGCGCCGCGACGGCACGATCTCGTTCGGCGCGCATAATGTGTTCGGCTTCGATCAGCAGAACGGCATCGTCACCATGCATCAGTTCGACTCGATGGGGTTCGTGCCGATGTCGCCCGCAATCGGCATGTGGAATGGCAATGAACTGGTGCTGGAACGGTCGTCCCCGCGCGGCGCCGCTAGCGTGACATATGGTTTTGACGGTGCCGATACCTATCGCATGAAACTTCAGTTCAAGCCTGCCGGCAGCAATGCCTGGCAAGACATGGTGAGCGGCCTCTACCGGCGCGTTTCGACTTCCGAGACGAAGGAAGGCTGAGTGATGGCGATTGTAGGCAAGACGGTTGAAGGGTTGCACATAATCACACATATTAGGCCTGTGTATTTATGTGGAGACGGACGATGAAGAACGTCACCCTGGCCATGGACGAGACACTGCTTGAACAGGCGCGAGGCCTTGCCGAACGTCGCAAGACGACGCTCAATGCCCTCATTCGTTCACTGCTTGCGCATGAAGTCGAGCAGGAGGACCGGATCGCCTGGGCCAAGGCGGGAATGAAGCGACTTATGGACGAGGCCGCGAAACGGAGCGACAGCGCCGACACCGCTTACAAGTGGGATCGAAGGGACGCCTATGCCGACCGGGAAGATCGACTGCTTTCTCGACACGAACGTCCTGATCTACGCGGCTTCGGAGAAGAATCGTGATCCACGCCGCGCGCCGATCGCAGGGGACCTGGTATCGAACACTGTTTTTGGCGTGTCAGGGCAGACATTGGCCGAATTCACTGCGGTGGCTCGCGGGAAATCCCTCCTGGGAGACGACCTGCTCGACCAATGGCTCGTCCTCCTTGGAACCTGCCCGTTGGTGCCTGTCGATGAAAGCTATGTTCGCTCGGGATTGGACCTCGCGCGGCGCTACGGCATTCACTACTACGACGCCGCGCTGCTCGGAGCGGCGGAATATCTCGGCGCGCCGATTTTCTACACCGAGGATCTCAACCACAACCAGGCTTATGGCTCGGTCCGGGCCGTCAATCCTTTCCTCTAATCGCTGAAGTCAGGGGCGTTTCAACCCATGTCCATTCTCGTCGACAAGAATACCAAGGTGCTGGTTCAGGGTCTGACCGGCAAGACCGGCACGTTCCACACCGAACAGGCGCTGGCCTATCATGGCACCAAGATGGTGGGCGGCATCCATCCCAAGAAGGGCGGCGAGACCTGGACGGGCTCGAAGGGCGAAAGCCTGCCGATCTTCGCCACGGTGGCCGAGGGCAAGGCAAGGACCGGCGCCAATGCCTCGGTCATCTATGTGCCGCCGGCGGGCGCCGGCGAGGCCATCATCGAAGCGATCGAGGCAGAGATCCCGCTGATCGTCTGCATCACCGAAGGCATCCCGGTGATGGACATGGTCAAGGTCAAGGCGCGGCTCGATCGCTCGACCTCGCGGCTGATCGGCCCGAACTGCCCAGGCGTGCTGACGCCCGACGAGTGCAAGATCGGCATCATGCCCGGCAACATCTTCCGCAAGGGCTCGGTGGGCGTTGTTTCGCGCTCGGGAACACTTACCTATGAGGCAGTCTTCCAGACCACCAATGTCGGCCTCGGCCAGACAACGGCGGTTGGCATCGGCGGCGACCCGGTCAAGGGCACGGAGTTCATCGATGTGCTGGAGATGTTCCTCGCCGACGACGAGACCAAGTCGATCATCATGATCGGCGAGATCGGCGGCTCGGCCGAGGAAGACGCCGCGCAGTTCCTCAAGGACGAAGCCAAGCGCGGCCGCAAGAAACCGATGGCGGGCTTCATCGCCGGGCGCACGGCGCCGGCCGGCCGCACCATGGGCCATGCGGGCGCGGTGATCTCGGGCGGCAAGGGCGGCGCGGAAGACAAGATCGCGGCGATGGAATCGGCCGGCATCAAGGTCTCGCCGTCGCCAGCGCGGCTCGGCACGACGCTGGTCGAGGCGATCAAGGGTTAAAGGCAGTAAGGGAGTAGGGCAGTAGGGGAGTAAGGGAATAGGAAGAACGGGACGCGCGGCGACCATTGCCGCTTTCCCTACTCCCCTACTGCCCTACTCCCCTACTCCCCTCCAACTAAGGAGACGGAGCCAGGCTCCGCAGACGAAAATGGCAAGACAAGATCAGGCCAACGACCAATTCTCGCTCACCTCGTTCCTCTATGGCGGCAATGCCGACTATATCGACGCGCTGTACGCGGCCTATGAGGACAATCCGGCTTCGGTCGATCCGGAGTGGCAGGATTTCTTCGCCGGGCTGAAGGACGATGCGGGCGACGTCCGCAAGAACGCCAAGGGCGCCTCCTGGGCGAAGCCGTCCTGGCCGCTGACGGCCAATGGCGAGCTGGTCTCGGCGCTGGACGGCAATTGGGGCCTGGTCGAGAAAACGATCGAAAAGAAGGTCAAGGACAAGGCGGTCGTCAACGGCGCCGTGCTTTCCGACGCCGACGTGCACCAGGCGACGCGCGATTCGGTGCGCGCCATCATGATGATCCGCGCCTACCGCATGCGCGGCCATCTGCATGCCAATCTTGATCCGCTCGGCATCGCCAAGCCGCTCGAGGACTATAACGAGCTGTCGCCGGAGAATTACGGTTTTACCGAAGCCGATTACGACCGGCCGATCTTCCTCGACAATGTGCTGGGCCTGGAATTCGGCACCATCCGGCAGATGCTGGACATCCTGACCCGCACCTATTGCTCGACCCTTGGCGTCGAGTTCATGCATATCTCCGACCCGGAAGAGAAGGCCTGGATCCAGGCGCGCATCGAAGGCGCCGACAAGGAGATCACCTTCACCGCCACCGGCAAGAAGGCGATCCTGTCCAAGCTGATCGAGGCCGAGGGTTTCGAGCAATATATCGACGTCAAGTACAAGGGCACCAAGCGCTTCGGCCTCGACGGCGGCGAGTCGCTGATCCCGGCGCTGGAGCAGATCGTCAAGCGCGGCGGTCAGCTCGGCCTCAAGGAAATCGTGCTCGGCATGGCGCATCGCGGCCGCCTCAACGTGCTTTCCCAGGTGATGGCCAAGCCCCACCGCGCCATCTTCCACGAATTCAAGGGCGGCTCGGCCGCGCCCGACGAGGTCGAAGGCTCGGGCGACGTGAAGTACCATCTTGGCGCCTCGTCGGACCGCGAGTTCGACGGCAACAAGGTGCATCTGTCGCTGACGGCCAATCCCTCGCATCTGGAAATCGTCGACCCCGTCGTGATGGGCAAGGCGCGCGCCAAGCAGGACCAGCTTTCCGGCCGCGAGCGCGGCGAGGTCGTGCCGCTGTCGGAGCGCGCCAAGGTGATGCCGCTGCTTCTCCACGGCGACGCCGCCTTCGCCGGCCAGGGCGTGATCGCCGAAATCCTCGGTCTGTCGGGCCTGCGCGGCCACCGCGTCGCCGGCACGCTGCACGTCATCATCAACAACCAGATCGGCTTCACC
>NZ_RZRX01000569.1:0-1205 GCF_003997405.1 Mesorhizobium sp. M2A.F.Ca.ET.042.01.1.1 | reverse complement strand
GCTCGTCAAGCGCGTGACCGTCGCTTCGGCAACCGTCGCGCAGACCGGCACCGGGCGCATGCAGTTCTCCTACGATGCCGATGTCGACGGTCGGCACGCGACTTTGACCGCAACCGCGACCCGCGATGCGACGGCAAGGCGGATCGCCTCGCTGGATGCCAACATCGAAATAGAAGGCGCGGGCACCTCCGGCGAGGGTGGTTCGACCGAGGCTGCCCCAGCGGCCGATGGCGCCAGACTGGGTTCAATCGCGCTGAAGCTTTCGGGCTCGGAAGCGTCGGGCGACAGCCCGTCGCGGCTGGCGGCCTCGCTCTCGCTCACCGGTTCCGTGCTCGACCTGGATGAACGCGGGCTGCTGCCTGTCGATGTCGAAGCCGATGCCACGCTGATGGCCGGCTCGAACAAGATCTCGGTCGATCGGC
Organism: Mesorhizobium sp. M2A.F.Ca.ET.042.01.1.1; assembly: GCF_003997405.1. Lineage (NCBI taxonomy): Bacteria > Pseudomonadati > Pseudomonadota > Alphaproteobacteria > Hyphomicrobiales > Phyllobacteriaceae > Mesorhizobium > Mesorhizobium sp. M2A.F.Ca.ET.042.01.1.1. The sequence continues at coordinate 783 of NZ_RZRX01000569.1, read as the reverse complement.
TGCTGATCAAGAACGGTCGCTCGAGCTTCGACTTTGCCGGGTCGATTGGGCCGAAGCCGGCAGCCGCCGGGGAGGAGCCCGCATACCGCTACGACCTCACCAGCGACGGCTCGACGCTGGCGCCCTCGGAATCGCCCGAACCGGCGCTTCAGTTCCTGGCCCGCATCGCGGGCGTCTATCAGCCGAAGAGCCGAAAGATCGTCGCCGAGCAGATCGGCGTCCGGTCCGGCGGATCGGGCGAAGTGCTGGGCGCGGCCACCGTCGCCTTCGTCGACAACGGTCCTCCGGGCGTGTCGCTGTCGCTCAACGTTCACGACATGCCGGTCTCGCATGTGAAGCAATTGTGGCCATGGTTTTCGGCCCGCAATGCGCGGCTTTGGGTGCTGGGCAACCTGTTCGGCGGTACGGTGACCGACGGCAACCTGCAGTTCCAGGTGGTGCCGGGGCGTCTGGGCAATGGCGTGCCGCTCACCGGCGACGAAGTGTTCGGCCGTTTCCAGATCGAAGGCTCCCGCTTCGATACCGCCGGGCGCATCCCGCCGGTCCGCGACGCCGTCGGTGTCGTCGCGTTCCACGGCAACGATGTCGACATCGCGCTCTTATCGGGCAGCGTCTACATGCCGAGCGGGCGCACCGTGGCGGCAAGCGGCGGGACGCTGACGATCAAGAACGCCAATCGACCGATCGTGGTCGGCGGGCTCGACATCGACGTCGCGGGTGAGGCGCCGGCCATCGCCGAGCTTGCCTCCTACGAGCCGATCAATGCCATGCGCCATGTCGGGC
>NZ_RZRX01000568.1:0-1220 GCF_003997405.1 Mesorhizobium sp. M2A.F.Ca.ET.042.01.1.1 | reverse complement strand
TGTGGGTGCGCGTCGCCGCCGGTGGCGCGACGATCAGGATCTGCGGCGCCGGCCAGTCGAACGGGTAGTCATGGCCGCGCACGATGTCGATCAGGCGCTGGATGCCCTGTTTGGCTGCGACCGGATTGCCGTGGATCCATGGCTTCATGTCGTTGGCGCCAAGCATGATGATGATCAGGTCGAGCGGCGCGTGGCTGGTCAGGATCGTCGGCAGCACACGGGCGCCATTGCGGTCCGCACCGGCCAGATGGTCGTCGAAGGCCGTGGTGCGGCCGTTAAGTCCTTCGGCGATGATCTGGATATCGTCGCCGAGCTCGGCCCCGAGCACGCTCGGCCAGCGGTCCTGCAGCGCATGGCGCCCGAGGCTGGCGGCGTCATAGCCCCAGGTGAGAGAGTCGCCGTAGCAGAGAATCGTCTTCATGCTTTTGCCACACCCCTGCCGTCACCGGTCGACCAGGCCGCCTGCGCGCGATCCGCCCGGCGGAAAGAACAAGGCGAAAGGCCGGTGAAGAATTTCCGCACCGCCTTTTCCCGTCCTACACCAGCATGCCCATCGGGTTTTCGATCATGCGCTTGAAGGCGCCGAGCAATTCCGCGCCGAGCGCGCCGTCGACCGCGCGATGGTCGGTCGAGAGCGTGACCGACATCACGGTGGCAATCTTGATCTCGCCCTTCTTCACCACTGCCCGCTCCTCGCCAGCGCCGACCGCCAGGATCGTCGCATGCGGCGGGTTGATGACGGCGGCAAAGTCCTTGATGCCGAACATGCCGAGATTGGACACCGCCGTCGTGCCGCCCTGATACTCTTCCGGCTTCAGCTTGCGGCTGCGGGCACGGCTGGCCAGGTCCTTCATCTCGTTGGAGATCACCGACAGCGTCTTTTCATCCGCGTGCCGGATGATCGGCGTGATCAGGCCGCCGGGGATCGACACGGCGACGCCGACATCGGCGTGCTTGTGCTTGACCATGGCGTTCTCGGTCCAGGAGGCGTTGGCATCCGGCACCGCCATCAGCGCCATGGCCATGGCCTTGATCACCATGTCGTTGACCGAAAGCTTGTAGGCCGGAACCTCGCCCTTGTCGGTCTTCCTCATCGGGGCGGCGGCATTGAGCTGCGTGCGCAGCGCCAACAGCGCGTCGAGCTCGCAATCGAGCGTCAGATAGAAATGCGGGATGGTGGACTTCGCCTCGACCAGGCGGCGCGCGATGGTCTTGCGCAT
>NZ_RZRX01000567.1:0-1224 GCF_003997405.1 Mesorhizobium sp. M2A.F.Ca.ET.042.01.1.1 | reverse complement strand
CTCCGCCCCTGGGCGCGGCTCCTCGCTGAGCGCCGCCTCCAGGCCCATCTCCACGAAGCGGCGTTTGGTGCGATAGACGGTGAGCCGCCGAACCACCACCGTTCTCGCATGGTCTCGTCGCTCTGGCCGGCATCGGCAGCGAGCAGGATCTGGGAACGCTTGAGCTTGCGTGCCGGATGCTTGCCGCTGTGCAGCATGCCTCATGAGTTCGTCGCGTTCGGGTTGGTCGAGCTCCACGCGATAGCGTACATGCATCCGGATGGCCTCCTTCGGGTGCGGAGGCTCCGGAAGAACCGGAAAATGAATCAACTACTTGACGGAAAGCCGCAGGCTTCACCCCGCTTCACCGAGAAGCAGGGCCAGTATCTCGCCTTCATCTGGACCTACGGCCTGGTCAACGGTCGCTCGCCGGCCGAACGCGATATCCAGCGCTTCTTCGGCGTCACCGCGCCTTCCGTCCATCAGATGGTACTCACCCTCGAGCGCGCTGGCTTGATCCGCAAGCAACCGGGCCTCGCGCGCAGCATCGAACTGCTCGTCGAACCCGACTGCCTGCCCAGGCTACAACCCATCGAAACCGTCAAATCCTCTGTGCAGAGGCACTAAGGCCTGTTTACAATGAGGATTGAACGAAGCCGCTGACGCGGCATTTGGCGGGTCGGTTTGCGGTTGAGGCTTCTGTTTTGAAGGATTGCGGCTGTTGAAGCGCAATCTTGGAACAGGAGCACTGAGATGGCCGAGTTGAGCCCTCTTCGCCGGCGCATGATCGAAGACATGACGATCCGCAATCTGTCGCCGGCCACGCAACGATCCTACGTGCACGCGGTGGCGAATTTTTCCCGCCATTTCGGCCGATCCCCTGACCCCCTTGGCCTTGAAGATGTCCGCGCCTTTCAGGTGCATCTGGTCTCGACCGGGATCTCGTGGCCGGCGCTGAACCAGACGGTGTGCGCGTTGCGGTTCTTCTACGGCGTGACGTTGGGCCATGCCGAGATCCCGGAGCGCATTGTCTACGCCCGCTTACCACGCACGCTGCCAGTGGTGTTGAGCGCCGACGAGGTGGTCAGGTTCCTGGAAGCGGTCTCGAGCCTGAAGACGCGCACGGCCCTGACGACAGCCTACGCTGCTGGCCTTCGCGCTTCGGAGACCGTCGGCCTAAAGGTCGGCGACATCGATAGCGAGCGCGGCGTCATTCGGGTCGAGCACGGCAAGGGCGGCAAGGAC
>NZ_RZRX01000566.1:0-1229 GCF_003997405.1 Mesorhizobium sp. M2A.F.Ca.ET.042.01.1.1 | reverse complement strand
TGGAACACCCCTCATCCGACCTCGCTTCGCGAGGCCACCTTGCATAAGCGATGTTGTATGAAGTGGTCGTCCCGTAAGGGACGCCAACGGCCGGGTGGCCACCCGGCCGTTGGCGCCGATCGTCGGATCGCCAGCCACCCGAACCCGTGGGGTTAAGGAGAAGCAAGATCGCGATCGGCTCTTCATCGTGGCCCGGATGGTTGCTGGAACAACCTGGTTCGTATGCAAGGCAGGGAACGACGAAGATGAATGAGACTAGCACAAGAACCGCCGGAATCGACACCAGCAAGAAGTCGCTTGATGTCGCAACCTATCCGACGAGCGACAGGTTGCGCGTAGCCAATGCCAGAGACGGACATCAAGAGTTGGTTGCTTGGCTGAGCGCGCGTAAGATCAAACGCATCGGCATCGAAGCCTCCGGGGGTTACGAACGAGCCGTCGTGGAATATTTGCGCGAGCAGGGCTTCGAGGTCGCTCTCCTGCAGCCGCGTCAAGTGCATGCCTTTGCCATCTACAAGCTGCGTCGTGCCAAGAACGATCGTATCGACGCCGCCCTCATCGCCGAGTGCGCTGCCAATCTCGGCGACCTGCATGAACCGCCAGACACCAGGCTGGCCGCGTTCGCTGAGCATCTGCTCTTCATCGAGCAACTGGAGTACGATATCGCTCACCTCAAGACGCGGCGCGAGCACTTCACCACCAAGCGGATTCTCAACCAACTCAAGCGTGACGTTCAGCGTCTGCAGCGGCGCCGCGAGGCCGAACTGCTGCTCCTGCAGGTCGTCGTGTGCAAACACGATGATCTCGCTCGGCGGCTCGAGCTGATCGCCAGCGTTGATGGCATCGGCATACGCACCGCGCTCACCCTCGTCATCTTCTTGCCCGAACTCGGCAAGGTCAGTCGTGAGCAAATCTCTGCCTTGGTTGGCGTCGCTCCTTACGACGACGACTCGGGCGAACGTACCGGCGAGCGCCATATCGCCGGCGGTCGCAGTCGTGTCCGCCGAGCGCTCTTCAATGCTGCATTGCCCGCTTCCCAGCGCTGGAACACCGCCCTGGTCGCTCTCTACGGCCGCCTTACGAACAACGGCAAGGCCCACAGGAAAGCCATCATCGCCTGTGTCAGAAAGCTCCTCATCTTCGCCAACGCCGTCGTCGAACGCGGCACTCCGTGGAGCAAAGCTCCACCCGCAAGCCACGCCGCCTAAGCTAATGGTTGCGCTTCTCCC
>NZ_RZRX01000565.1:0-1230 GCF_003997405.1 Mesorhizobium sp. M2A.F.Ca.ET.042.01.1.1 | reverse complement strand
GTGCAAGACGCTGGTCCTCAAAAGCCAGCCCGGCCTGCCGGACGCGGTTTCATGTTTTGCGCTCGTCGGGGCTGGCAATGCGAACGATCCCTATTCAATCTCCTATGACGACGATTCCATGGTCTTCTTCAACATGGCTGCGATCGGCCGCAACAAGGACGGCAAGTCGCTGCGGCCGGATCTCGAACACGCCTCCGATCTCGGCAAGCAGTTTCAGACCGATGAAGCGAACTAGCCTCGCAGCCTTCATCATACTCACGTGCGCTCACGCCGTAAGTGCGGAAGGAGCCGCGCCGGCAAGCGCGACAACCGCGCCCTTCCTGGTGTCGAAAAGCGTCGAACTGCTGACCGGAGATACGTGGCGCGACCGCGGTAGGCTCTACCGGCTTTATGGCGTGCAATCATGCTTGCGCGGCACGATCGCCCTGGATCCCAATGGCAAAGAACTCGATTGCGGCAACGTCTCGCTCGCCCACCTGGCCGCCTTGTTTTCGACAACGGCCGTGACTTGTCAGCCCATCGCCTTGGCGCTCGATAAAGCGACCTTTGTGGTGTGTGGCGCGAAACTCGACGGCAATACGATCGACGTTGGGACCGCGCTGATCGCGGCCGGCTACGCCTTCGCCGCCACCGACCAGAAAGGCAACGCCGTCAGCCCGCACTATCTGGTGGCTGAGCTCAACGCGAAGATGAAAGCTGATGGTCTTTGGGCGAGGAAGTTTCAGCATCCCATTGAACTTCTGCTGAGACGGGCAGGGGAGCGCAAGCAATGAACCACGAGGATCAATCGAGCCGCTACTACTACCCCGTCGAGGGCCGCACGGAGGGTGCCATAACCGGGGCGCTCGCATTCATCGCCATCATCGCGGTGCCGGCGTTGGCCTATGCCGCATGGCATGCGCTCGCGTCTTGGATTTCCGCCTTCTTTTCTTAGGTCGGCAACTCGGCGAAAGACCGCAGCAGCTCATGTAGGTCGTCCGCATCCACGTCGCACCAACCGTTGTTGATGAGCCGCTTAAAATAGGCCGCTTTCATCTTCAGCTCGCCAACATTGGCGACCGGCGCCATCGCTGCCTGCCGTCGAATGACCGTTTCGTTCTTCATGGCAGCGTCCAGCCGCGGACCGATCAACTCCGTCTCGGCCTCTTCGGCGTGCATCAAACGTTTGCCGAGACACTCCAGCTCGGAAATAGCGCGGCGGTGCGCCGCGATCAGGTCCACGACTGCGTC
>NZ_RZRX01000564.1:0-1235 GCF_003997405.1 Mesorhizobium sp. M2A.F.Ca.ET.042.01.1.1 | reverse complement strand
TCAGGTGCACGGCGTGGATGCTGCCGGGCGCGTGGTGGTGCAGCGGCAGCTGCGCCGCGCGCAGGTGGAGAAGTTCTTCGCCGCGCAGCCGCCGGCGCTGATCGGCATGGAGGCCTGCGGCTCGGCTCATCATTGGGCTCGCACGCTCAGCGCGCTCGGCCATGACGTCAAGCTGATGCCGCCGGCCTATGTGAAGCCCTATGTTCCGCGCAACAAGAACGATGCCCGCGACGCGCACGGCTGTTGCGAGGCGGTGAGCCGGCCCGACATGCGCTTCGTGCCGATCAAGTCGGTCGAGCAGCAATGGGCCCGGGCGCTGCACCGCACACGCGACCTTCTGGTGCGCCAGCGCACGCAACTGGCCAACGCCATGCGTGGCCTGCTCTATGAGATGGGACAGACAAGTGCCAAAGGGGCGGCGGGCATCGAGACCCTGCTGCGGCGCGTCGAGGCGGCCGATGAAGCCATCCCAGCGGCGCTGTTGATCTGCCTGGTGCCGCTGGCCGGGCAATGGCGGGCGCTGGATGGCGAGATCGGCAAGCTGGACAAGCAGATCCTGGCTCAGGTCAGGCAGCAGCGGGCAGCTTTGCGGCTGACGACGATCCCGAGCGTCGGCCCGATCATCGCGCATGCGACCGTCGCAGCCATCGGCGACGGTCGCCAGTTCGCCTCGGCCAGGGACTTCGCAGCCTGGCTGGGCCTGACCCGCAAGACCCATGACACCGGCGGCAAGCACAGGCCGACAGGCCATATAAGCCGTGCCGGCGACAAGGACCTGCGCAGGTTGCTCATTCTCGGCGCCAGTTCCTGGCTGCGTCAGGTCAGGGCCAAGCCCGACAGAGGCTCGCCCTGGATACGCGGCCTGCTGGCCAGGCGGCCGGTCAAGGTCGCCGTCGTGGCGCAGGCGGCCAAGACCGCCCGCATCATCTGGGCAATGCTGCAATCGGGACAACAATACAGGGCACCGGCTGTGGCCTAGCCGCAATCGAGGCCCTTAACAGCGTAAGGAGCAAAAAGGCAGCACGGCAAAATGGTCAGGACCTGGGTCGGGAAAATCCGCCATCGTCATCGCGACACCAAGCGCGCTAGAATGATTGGAACCGATCCGCGTAACCCTTGTTGGTCAGCGGTCATCGAAATCGACCGCACTAAAGGCCGAATACATGACCGCTCCAGACTTACGCCGTCGTCGTCATTTTGCCTCTTGCCCAAGAGGGGCCGTCCATACATGACGA
>NZ_RZRX01000563.1:0-1237 GCF_003997405.1 Mesorhizobium sp. M2A.F.Ca.ET.042.01.1.1 | reverse complement strand
CCGCCGCCCGCCGTGCCCGCCTGCAAATGGTATTCCAGGATCCGCTCGCCGCCTTCAATCCCCGCGCGACCGTCGCGCGGGTGCTCGACGATCCGTTGCGCATCCACAACATCGCCCCGCGTGCCGAGCGTCCACGCCGCATCGCGGCGCTTTTGGAGCGCGTCGGCCTCGACGCCGGCCTCGCCGCGCGCGCCATCCACGAGATTTCCGGCGGCCAGCGACAGCGCGTCGCGATCGCTCGCGCCATTGCCACGCGGCCGTCGCTGATCGTGCTCGACGAGGCCGTCTCGGCCCTCGATGTCTCGGTGCGCGGCAAGATCCTGGAATTGCTGCTCGACCTGCAAAGGCAGGAACGGATCGCCTACCTGTTCATTTCGCATGACCTCGGCGTCATCCGCGCGGTGGCCCATCGCGTCGTCATCCTCGATGCCGGCCGGATCGCCGAAAGCGGCGATGCCCGCGCCGTCATCGCCAACCCGCAATCGCCGGTCGGCAAGGCCCTTGTCGAGGCGGCACCGAGATTGAACAGGAACCGGCCATGATCCCGCAAAGTGGCAACCGATTTGCGGACAAGATCATGGTCAAACAACAAGATCAGGACGCACGATGACCGATCCCGAAGCAGCCAGAGCCGAGAAACTGTCGCGCGAGCTCGATTCCGCCTTCCGCAACCGCGCCGACCTCTACCGCCTCTTCCTCGAAGAACTGACCGCCGAGCTCGGCGCTGAAAAGGCCGAGGCGGTGATGATCCGCAGCATCGAGAAGCGCGGCCGGGAAGTCGCGGCGGCGGCCTTCGCCGGCTTCGGTCCAAACGACGCGCCGGCGATCGGCGAGGCGTTCCTCGCCGTCAGTCCGGATGGTGGGCGGATGTATCCGACCCATGTCGAGCGCGGTCCGGACCACATCGCCTTCAAGGTCAAGCGCTGCCCGTTGAAGGATGCTTGGGTGGAAGCAGGCGTCGGCGAGGAGAAACTCGCCACGCTCTGCCGCATCGCCGGCGCCTTCGACCGCGGCCTGTTCGAGGCCACCGGCGTTCGCTTCGCCAATGTCACATGGACGCCGGGCCAAGGCTCCGGCTGCTGCCACATCGCGCTGACCAATCGCGACGCCTAGAGCGGGATGAAAATGTTTGGAGTCGTTGAGGATTCCCAAATCAGCGATTTTCTGATTCACCGTTCCTGCTGGGAAGGAGGCCAGCATGAATGGCATTGTCGACGGATCTACGTGAGCGCGTGGT
>NZ_RZRX01000562.1:0-1275 GCF_003997405.1 Mesorhizobium sp. M2A.F.Ca.ET.042.01.1.1 | reverse complement strand
ATGGTCGCCAAGGCGCGTGCCGTCAGCAGCGACAACAGCGTGAGGGTTGCGCCAGTAGGGATCGTCGATCGTCGCGACGGTAAAAGCAAAGCCTGGAAAGGTTTTGTTGAGGGCAGGGGCGAGCTCGGCGTCGGCCGACTGCGTCTCGAGAGACGCGAGCACGGTTTCGACGGAAGCAGGGTCTGGCAGGCGGACGGGTTTTTCTTCGCTCATCCCAGGTGGCCTTTCTCGCGCGGCGGAAAGCCGCCGTCCCTAAGTCGTTCTCGGCCGCGCGGGACGTCGCCGGCGGCCATCTTGGGGCCGAAAATGACTGTCATTCAGCCTAGATCGCTAGACTGTAGGTTGCTGAATCTTAACACTTACCGCTCATCCTAGTTTCCTGGATTCACCCTGAATAAGTGGATTCTTAGCCTGATTTAGTGGACGAAGGCGAGAGGGAACTGAATGGGCCGCAGGCCTGACAAGCTTGCCGTAGATGATGCGGCCTGGCAACTGGCGGTGGCGCGAGAGGCGGTCATCCGTCCGTTGGCGGCGAAGCGACGGCTGTCACCCGCCGACGTCGGTCCGGCCTGCCGGAAGCTCGGCCTGAGCCGAAGCCGCATTTACCAGCTACTGGATCGATACCGCTCCGCCCCGGTGACGAGCTCCCTGCTCGGCCACAGCCGAGGCCCCGAGAAGGGTTTCAAGCGTCTCTCGGACGAGATCGAAGCGATCATCGAACAGGCGATGCGGGACACCTACCGCAAACCCGAACGGCCGACGGTCAGCGCCTTCCACGACCGTGTACGAGCGCTGTGTCATGGCAGCGGCGTTGCTCCGCCCTCCTGGAAGGCTGTGCGGGCGCGCGTCGAGCTCGTCGACCGCCGGGTGCTGATGCGGGACCGGGAAGGGGCAAAGGCGGCTCGCGACCATTTTGCGCCAGCGGTGACGGAATATCGTGCCGATCATGCGCTTCACATTGTGCAGATCGACCACACGCTTGTGGATGTCATTGTGGTCGATGCCGTGTACCGCAAGCCACTGCAAAGACCGTGGCTGACGCTGGCCATTGACGTCGCAAGCCGCATGGTCACCGGCTTTTATCTCAGTCTGGAAAGCCCGTCCTCGGCGTCGGTGGCGCTCGCCGTCCATCACATGGTGATGCCGAAGGAATCCTGGCTCGAGTCGAGGAACATCCAGGTCGCTTGGCCAGTCTTTGGCCTGCCCCATGTGATTCATCTGGACAACGCTCGCGAGTTTCATGGCAAAGCGCTGGTTCGCGGTGCGGCCGAGCAC
>NZ_RZRX01000561.1:0-1281 GCF_003997405.1 Mesorhizobium sp. M2A.F.Ca.ET.042.01.1.1 | reverse complement strand
TCGACATGAATTACCAGCGGTTCTTCGAGGATGCGATCGACCAGCTCCACGCGGAGCGGCGCTACCGCGTCTTCGCCGACCTCGAGCGCATGGTGGGCAAGTTCCCGCGCGCCATCTGGCGTTCCAACGGCCGGGCCCAGGAAATCACCGTCTGGTGCTCCAACGACTATCTCGGCATGGGCCAGAACGAGGATGTGATTGCCGCCTTCCAGACCGCGGCCGGCAAGATGGGCTCGGGCGCCGGCGGCACCCGCAACATCTCCGGCACCTCCAACCCGCTGGTCGAGCTCGAGCAGGAGCTCGCCGACCTGCATGACAAGGAGGCAGGGCTCGTCTTCACCTCCGGCTTCGTCTCCAACGAGGCCTCGATCTCGACCATCGCCCGGCTTTTGCCCAACTGCCTGGTGCTCTCCGATGAGCTCAACCATGCCTCGATGATCGAGGGCGTGCGCCGCTCCGGCGCGGAAAAGAAGATCTTCCGCCACAACGACGTCGCGCATCTGGAAAGCCTGCTGCAGGCGGCAGGACGCGAACGCGCCAAGCTGATCGTGTTCGAGAGCGTCTATTCGATGGACGGCGACATCGCGCCCATCAGAGAGATCGTCGAGCTGGCCGAGCGCTACAACGCCATGACCTATATCGACGAGGTGCATGCGGTGGGCATGTACGGACCGCGCGGCGGCGGCATCACCGAACGCGAGGGCCTGGCCGACCGCATCGACATCATCGAGGGAACGCTGGCCAAGGCCTTCGGCACGCTCGGCGGCTACATCACCGGCACCAGTGCTGTGATCGACGCGGTGCGCTCCTATGCGCCGGGCTTCATCTTCACCACCGCGCTGCCGCCGGCGATCGCGGCCGCCGCCACCACCTCGATCCGCCACCTGAAGCGCTCGCAGGCCGAGCGCGACGCGCAGCAGCGCCAGGCGGCGCGCACCAAGCAGGTGCTTGCCGCGGCGGGCCTGCCGGTGATGGACTCGGCCACCCATATCGTGCCGGTGCTGGTCGGCGACCCCGAGCTCTGCAAGATGGCGAGCGACCGGCTGCTTGGCGTGCACGGCATCTATATCCAGCCGATCAACTATCCGACGGTGCCGCGCGGCACCGAGCGGCTGCGCATCACGCCGACACCGTTCCATTCGGACGCGCTGATCGCCGAATTGCAGGACGCGCTGGTCGAGACCTGGGATGCGCTGGGCATCCCCTATGCCGGCTCAGGCCGTCCCGCCGTCGCCAAGACCGACCGGATCATTCCGCTGCTGGTGAACAAGGCAGGCGGCT
>NZ_RZRX01000560.1:0-1291 GCF_003997405.1 Mesorhizobium sp. M2A.F.Ca.ET.042.01.1.1 | reverse complement strand
GCTCGAACTTCATGCCGCGCATCGTCGACGCCTTCAACAAGGCGCATAAGGACCAGATCAAGCTCGACATCATTCCCAACGCCGAGATCATTCCGAAATATGGCGCGGCCGCAGCCGGCGGCACGGCGCCCGACGCGCTGTCGCTCGACCTGATCTACACGCCGTCCTTCGCCGCCGCCGGCCAGCTGGAGGACATCACCGACTGGGCGAAATCCTTGCCCTATTTTTCGAGCCTCTCGCCGGCGCATGTGAAGACCGGCACCTATAAGGACCGCATCTATGGCCTGCCGTTCTCGGCCGACGCCTCGGTGCTGATCTGGAACAAGAAGCTGTTCAAGCAGGCGGGCCTGGACCCGGAGAAAGGGCCGACCAACTGGGCCGAGATCGCGGCCGACGCCGAGAAGGTCAACGCGCTCGGCGGCGACATCAAGGGTTTCTACTTCTCCGGCAATTGCGGCGGCTGCAACATCTTCACCTTCACGCCGCTGGTCTGGGCCTCGGGCGGCGACATCCTGTCGGAGGACGGATCGAAGGCGACGCTCGACAGCCCGCAGCTGCGCGGCGCGATCGACCTCTACCGATCGATGATCAAGAAGGGGCTGGTGCCGGAAGGCGCGCAGACCGACACCGGCGCCAATTTCTTCGCCGCCTTCGCCGGCGGCAAGATCGGCATCTCGCCCTCCGGCGCCTTCGCCATCGGCGCGCTCAACACGCAGTATCCGGATATCGACTACGGCATCACCTTCCTGCCGGGCAAGGATGGCGGCTGGTCGTCCTTCGCCGGCGGCGACAATTTCGTCGTCACCAAGGGCACCAAGAAGATCGCCGTGGTGAAGGAGTTCCTGGACTTCGCCTATTCGCTCGAAGGCCAGACCATCCTCGCCAAATATGGCAGCCTGCCGGTGCGCAACGACATCGCCAAGGACGCGCTGAAGGACCTTGATCCGCGCTACCAGGTGGCGGCCGAGGCGATGGCCAAGGGCAGGACGCCCTATTCGGTGGTGTTCAACGACCTGATCAACTCCGCCAATGGTCCCTGGACGCAGATGATCAACGAGGTGTTCTTCGGCGACGACGTCGACGGCGCCATCAAGAACGCGCAAGAGACCATGCAGTCGATCATCGACCAGGCGCCGAACAAGTAAGCGCCTGCCTTAACCTCCCCCTTGAGGGGAGGTCGGACCGCAGGTCCGGGTGGGGTCGCCCGCGGCAGTGCTCGACGCTATCTCCCCGTCGAGTGCGTCGCGGAGGACCCCACCCCCGGCCTGCGGCCGGACCCTCCCCTCAAGGG
>NZ_RZRX01000055.1:0-28543 GCF_003997405.1 Mesorhizobium sp. M2A.F.Ca.ET.042.01.1.1 | reverse complement strand
GTCAACGAGCGCGGCGTGGCCCGCGAGATCGGCGATATCGCAGCGATGGTAGGCAAACTTCGCGGCGCGCGCGGTGATCTTTTTAGGCAGTCCGCCAGCGGGTTTCTCGGCAAGGTCGGCCACCAGAATGTTGAAGCCGGCATCCGCCAATGCCTCGGCGCAGGCGAGCCCGATCCCGCGCGCACCGCCGGTGACGATGGCTGCGGGGCGGGTCATGGGAGACTGACCCTGGGGAGGTCAGTGCTGCCCCTCATCGCCCTGCCGGGCACTTCTCCCCGTATAGAGACGGGGAGAAGGACGCAATCGTCCACGCCTTCGCCAATCGCCAGCGTCGCAGGAAAAGCGCCGAGGTTGCGGCCAGTCCTCTTCTCCCCGTTTACGGGGAGAAGGTGCCGGCAGGCGGATGAGGGGCGGCGCCGACGCATCAAAGCTCGCTCCTGCGGAGATAGTCAGCAACCCGCAGCGCCTGCGCCGCGATCGACAGCGCCGGATTGACCGCGGCGGAGGTCGGCAGGAAGCCGCCGTCGACGACGAACAGGTTTTGATGATCCCAGGCGCGGCAGAAGGGGTCGAGCGGCGACGTGGCCGGGTCGTTGCCCATCTTCACCGTGCCGCACTGGTGCGAGGGCGTGCGCTTGTCGAAGGGGCGCGACAGCACGATCGGATAACCGCAGGCGCGCAGGTTCTCGCGCATCACCTTGGTCAGCCCTTCCAGCGACCGCATGTTGGAGCGCCGCCACTGCATGACGATCTCCATGCCGTCGACCATGATGCGGCTTTCGGGGTCGGGCAGGTCCTCGCACATCAGGTACCAGTCGACGGCGTGGCCGGCCATGAAGTCGAGCACGAATTTCGGCATCGTCTTCACATTGGCCTTGAGCATGTTGCCGTCGATCTTGCCGAGCAGCTGCACATTGCCAAGCGGCTTGCCGCCCTTGCCGTCCGACAGATAGTAATCGTTGAGCATCAGCGTCTTCTGGTAGACGCTGTCGTTGCGGCGACGCGGATCGATCGCCAGCATGGCGCTCGAATTGTGGTTCATGAAATTGCGCCCGACCTGGTCGGAGCTGTTGGCGAGGCCTTTGCCTTTCGCCGAGGGTGAGCGCAGCAGGATGGCGGCCGAGTTGATCGCGCCCGCCGAGAGGATGACCAGCTTCGGCGACACCGTCTTTTGCGCGCCATCTTGCGTATAGTGGATGGCGGCGATCGTCTTGCCGTCCGGCGCGGTTTCGAGCCAGTCGACATGGGCGCCGGTTTCCAGTCGAATGCTCGGGTCCTTCAGCGCTTCCGTCAGGGGCCCGGTCTGCGCGTCGATCTTGCCCTGGCCGGTGTTGGGGAAGGCGTCCCAGCCGGTCTTGCCTTCCTTCAGCCACGTCTCGATGTCGACGCCGAGCGGCAGCGATGCCGGATGCAGACCAAGGCTCTTGAGTTCGGCGCGGGCGCGCGCGATCGGCGGCTCGTCCGGCACCGGCTTGAAGGCATAGGGGATGGAATGGAATGGCTCGGTCGGATCTTCGCCCAGCGTGCCGCGCACGCGAAAGAGCTGCTCGGCCTTCGAGTACCATGGCTCGAATTCGTCGTAGGAAAACGGCCAGGCCGGCGACACGCCGCCGAAATGCTCGAGCTCGGAGAAATCCTCCTTGCGGTAGCGGATCAGCACCGCGCCGAAGAATTTCGAATTGCCGCCGACATAGTAGTAATTGCCGGGGTTGAAGGCGGCCCCGCCAGCCTCGCGCCACATCTCCTTCGGCCGGTAGTGCTCGTCCAGGAAAATCGATCGCGTTGAGCGCGCATGCGGTGTCGCGGGCAGCGGCTCGCCGCGCTCCAGGATGAGGATCGAGGCGCCGCAGCCGGCCAAGCCGGAGGCGATCGTGGCGCCGCCGATGCCGGAGCCGATGATGACGATATCCGGGTTTGTCATGGTTCTTTGTTTTGATGCATGTCGTTGCCCCAAAACCGGACCCACTTTTGGGCGACATGCATTAGAGGATGCGCTTCTCGGTCGCCGGGTCGAAGAACACCGCCTTGCTGAGGTTGAAGGCCAAGGGCGTGCTGGTGCCGGGCTGGATCCTGGCATCGGCCCGCAGCCGCGCCACCACGCCCTTGCCGCCGAGATTGGTGACCGCGAAGGTGTCGGAGCCGGCCGGCTCCACCACCTCGATGTGGCAGTCGGCGGTAGCGATGGCGGACCCGTTGCGTTCCGCGCCTTCCGGATCGGTCAGCGCTTCGGGACGGACACCGAAGATGACCTGCTTGTCCTTGAAGGCCGACAGACCGGCGGGCGCGCCGGGCATCGGCAGCACGATCGGCTGGCGCGACTCGCGGTCCAGCACCACCGAAAGGCTGGAGCCATTGCCGTCGATCTTGGCCGGGATCAGGTTCATCGCCGGCGAGCCCATGAAGTCGGCGACGAAGATGTTGGTAGGGTTGTTGTAGATCTCGGCCGGCGTGCCGAATTGCTGCACTTCGCCGTCGCGCATCACGGCGATCTTGGTCGCCAAGGTCATCGCCTCGATCTGGTCGTGGGTGACATAGACGATGGTCGTGCCGGTGGTGGCATGCAGTCGCTTGATCTCGATGCGCATGTCGACACGCAGCTTGGCGTCGAGGTTGGAGAGCGGCTCGTCGAACAGGAAGAGCTTGGGGTCGCGCACCAGCGCCCGGCCCATGGCGACGCGCTGGCGCTGGCCTCCGGAAAGCTGGCTGGGCTTGCGGTTGAGCAGATGACCGATCTGCAGGATCTTGGCGACCTTGTCGATAGCCGCCTGGCGCTCGGCCGCCGGCACACCGCGCATCTCCATGCCGAAGGCGATGTTCCCGGCCACCGTCATGTTGGGGTAGAGCGCGTAGCTCTGGAACACCATGGCGATGTCGCGCTTCGAAGGATGCAGGTCATTGATGGCACGACCGTCGACACGGATCTCACCCTCGGTGATCTGCTCCAGCCCGGCGATGGTGTTGAGCAGCGTGGACTTGCCGCAGCCGGACGGGCCGACCAGCACCAGGAAGCCGCCCTTTTCGAGCTCGACATTGATGCCCTTCAGGATCTCGACGCTCCCGAAGCGCTTCTTCAGCCCATCAATTTCCAGAAAAGCCATGGTCGTTCCTTCCGAATGGGGTCAGCCCTTGACCGCGCCGGCCATCAGCCCGCGCACGAAATAGCGGCCGGCGACGACGTAGACGATCAGGGTGGGGAGCGCGGCGATCATCGCCGCGGCCATGTTGACATTGTACTCGACGACGCCGGTCGAGGTGTTGACGACATTGTTCAGCGCCACCGTCATCGGCATCACGTCGCCGGAGCCGGCATAGGCGGAGGCGAACAGGAAGTCGTTCCAGATGTTGGTGAACTGGTAGATCACCGTCACAACGATGATCGGCAGCGAATTGGGCAGCATGATGCGGCGGAAGATCTGGAAGAAGGAGGCGCCGTCGACCTGCGCCGCCTTGATCAACTCGGTCGGGAAGGCTTCGTAATAGTTGCGGAAGAAAAGCGTGGTGAAGCCAAGGCCGTAGACCACGTGAACGAAGACGAGATTGACGGTCGAATTGCCAAGGCCAAAATTGAAGCCGGTGGCGTTCTGCAAGGTGACGCCGAAGCGTCCGAGGCTGCCGAGAATGGTCGCCATCGGCAACAGCACCGACTGGAACGGGATGAAGCAGGCGAACAGCATCATCGCGAAGACCAGCGTGTGGCCACGGAAGCGCCATTTGGTCAACACGTAGCCGTTAAGCGCGCCAAGCAGCGTCGAGATCAGCACCGCCGGCACGACCATCTTGATGGAGTTCCAGAAATAGCCCTTCATGCCGACGCAGGTCAGACCCGAGCAAACTTCGCTCCACGCCTTTATCCATGGTGCGAAAGTCGGCGCATGCGGCAGCGCCAGCATGTTGCCGTTCTGGATCTCGTCCATCGTCTTGAACGAGGTCACCAGCATGACGAACAGCGGCATCAGGTAGAAGATCGCGAAAAGCGCGAGCAAGCCGTAGATGACGATGCGGTTGATCGTCCTGGCGCTCATGCCGCTCGAAGCCTGGCGGGCGGGTGAAGTGACGGCGCTCATCGCGACTTCTCCCTGAGCTCGGAATAGAGATACGGAACAATAATGGCCGTGATGGTCATCAGCATGATCACGGCGCTGGCCGAGCCGACGGCCATCTCGTTGCGCTTGAAAGTGAACTCATACATGAAGTTGGAGGGCAGCCAGGCCGAGCCGCCGGGGCCGCCGCTGGTCAGCGCCACGACCAGGTCATAGGACTTGATGGCCAGATGCGCGAGCACGATGAAGGCCGAGAGGAATACCGGCCGCAGCAGCGGAATGACGATGCGGCGGTAAAGCTGGAAGGTGGAAGCCCCGTCGATCTGCGCCGCCTTCATGATCTCGCCGTCGATGCCGCGCAGGCCGGCCAGGAACATCGCCATGATGAAGCCGGAAGCCTGCCAGACGCCGGCGATGACGACCGTGTAGATGACGAAATCCTTGTTCTTGATCCAGTCGAAGTGGAAGCTCGTCCAGCCCCATTGATGCAGCGTCTGCTCCAGCCCGAGGCCGGGGTCGAGGAACCATTTCCAGGCGACGCCGGTGACGATGAAGGAGAGCGCCATCGGGTAGAGATAGATCGGGCGCAGCACGCCTTCGCCGCGGATCTTCTGGTCGAGCAGGATGGCCAGGAACAGGCCGAGCGCCAGGCAGATCAGGATATAGAGGAAGCCGAAAATGCCCATATTGGTGATCGAGGTGTACCAGCTCGACGGCGGGTCGCTCTCGAAGGTCCATCGCCACAGCCGCTGATAGGCGCGGGGGCCAGTGATGGCATAGGACGGGAAGGTCTTGGAATTGGTGAAGGACAGATAGATCGTCCACAGGATGAAGCCGTAGACGAAGACGATCGTCGCCGCGAAGCTCGGCGCCAGAACGATCTTCGGCAACAGATCCTGCAGCCGCGAACGGACCGACGCGCCGGGACGAGCGTCGTGCTCCGGTGTCAGCTTGATCTGGGTTTCGGCAACTGTGCTCATCGGCTTGTCCAGTTCCGGTTGGTCGGAAACCGCCCGGCGCGAAAACGCACCAGGGTTGTCCCGCACCTTTCGTCGACAGGAAGACCTCCCCCGCCGAAGCGGGGGAGACCTGAGTTCAAGCGAAGCTTACTTCGCGTCGTCGATCGCCTTGACCAGCTCGGTCACGGCCTCGTCGGAGCTCTTGATCTGACCATGGACGAATTTCGACACGACGTCCTTGTAGGCGTTGGCGACGGCCGGCGGAGCGCCATAGCCCTGCGCCAGCGAGCCGAACAGCGTGCCGCCTTCGTTGGCCTTCTTCAGGTCGGCGATGCCCTTCTTGCCGCAAGCGTCGAAGTCGGTGTCCGGCACGTCGGTGCGGGCCGGGACCGAACCCTTCACCACGTTGAAGGCCGACTGGAAGCTCTTCGACAAAGTGGCGGTGGCCAGCGCGACCTGGGCGGCCTTGCGATCCTCCGGGACGTTGAACATGCCGAACATGTCGGAGTTGTAGATCACCGAGCCGTCGGTGCCCGGGAAGCGGTAGCAGAGGAAGTCGGTGCCCGGGGTCTTGTTGGCGGCGTGGAACTCGCCCTTGGCCCAGTCGCCCATCACCTGAACCAGCGCGTCGCCCTTGATGACCATGGCGGTGGCGAGGTTCCAGTCGCGGCCCGAGAAGTTCGGGTCCACATATTTGACCAGCTTGGCGAGGTTGTCGAACGACTTCTTCATCGTGTCGGACTTGAGCGAGTCCTCATCGAGGTCGTTCATCGCCTTCTTGTAGAACTCCGGCCCGCCGGTCGACAGCACGACCGAGTCGAACATGGTGGCTTCCTGCCAGTTCTGGCCGCCCAGCGCGAGCGGGATGACGCCGGCAGCCTTGGCCTTGTCGAGCAATGCGACGAAGTCGTCGAAGGTCTTCGGCTCGGTGCCGCCGATCTTGTCCATCACCGCCTTGTTGATCCACAGCCAGTTGACGGAGTGGACGTTGACCGGAGCGGCAACCCACTTGCCGTCATAGACCGAGAACTTCTGCAGGGCGGCCGGAACCGACTTGTCCCAGCCTTCCTTTTTCGCGGTTTCCGTCAGGTCGCCCATGACGCCGGCGGCGGCATAGTCGAGCACGGTGTAGCCGAGCATCTGCGAGGCGGTCGGGTAGTTGCCGGCCGCGACCATCGCCTTCAGCGCGGTCATGGCCGCGTCGCCGCCGCCGCCGGCCACCGGCACGTCCTTCCAGGCATAACCTTCCTTGGCCAGATCCTGCTTCAGCACGTTCAGGGCAGCCGCTTCGCCGCCCGACGTCCACCAATGAAGCATCTGCACTTCCTTGACGTCCGCGGCATGCGCCGAGAACGCAAAGCTCGTCGCAAGAGCCGTTCCGATAAGCAGTTTGCGCAACATGTACTACCTCCCTTGTTGCATTCACATAACCGGCGGGTGTCCGCCGGGGTCTCCCAACTCAGCCGACCCACCAACCGGTGCGCTGGCCGCGATGAAACTGGATGGTCTTTTCCTCGGTATAATCCTCGACCGCGCGTTTGCCGAGTTCGCGTCCCAGACCGGACTGCTTGTAACCCCCGAAAGGCAGCTCGGGGTAACCTTCCATGAACGTGTTCACCCAGACCGTCCCCGAACGCACACCGCGCGCCACCGACATGCACGTGTCGATGCTGGCGCTCCACACCCCTGCAGACAAACCATAGGGCGTGTTGTTGGCAATGTGCAATGCCTTTTCAATCGTTTCAAAAGTGAGCACGGACAGCACCGGACCGAACACTTCCTCGCGCGCGATCGCCATGTTTTCCGTGACGTTACGGACGATGGTCGGATCGAGATATTGGCCGGCGTTGGATTGAAGCCGGGTGCCGCCGGCGAAAACGCTGCCGCCGTCAGTTTGCGCCGCCGCAACATAGCCGGCTACCTTTTCCATATGATCGGCCGAGATCATGGCGCCGACGTTGGTGCGGTCGTCGAGCGGATCGCCGACGCGGACCTTTTCAGCCAGCGCCTTGACTGCGCCGAGAAAGTCGTCGGCGATCGCCGCATGCACGATCAGGCGGCTGCCGGCATTGCAGCATTCGCCGGCGTTGAAGAAGCCGCCGAACACCGCGGCATCGGCCGCCGCCTCGAGGTCGGCATCGGGGAAGACGATCTGGCCGTTCTTGCCGCCGAGCTCCATCGAGACCTTCTTCAAGGAGTTCGAGGCAGCGGCCATGGTCATCTTGCCGACACGGGTCGAGCCGGTGAAGGAGACCATCTCGACCAGCGGATGGCTGACCATCGGCGCGCCGACATCGGCGCCGTAGCCGGCGAGGATGTTGACGACGCCCGCCGGCAGGCCGGCTTCGAGCAGGATGTCGCCGAGAACGAAGGTCGAGGCCGACGTCATCTCGCTCGGCTTGACCACCGCTGTGCAGCCGGCGGCGAGCGCGAAGGGCAGCTTTTGGCTGACGATCAGGAAGGGGAAGTTCCACGGCGTGATGATCGAGACGACGCCAATCGGTTCGCGCAGCACGACGCCCAGCATATCGTCGCCGAGATTGGCGTAGCTCTCGCCATGCAGCGTGCGGGCAAGCGAGGCGGCATAGCGCCAGATGTCGATCGCGCCGCCGATCTCGCCGCGCGCCTGGGCGATCGGCTTGCCGGATTCCAGCGCGTCGAGGCGGGCGATCTCCTCCAGCCGGGTCTCGATCAGGTCGACGGCCTTCAGCAGAACCGCGGCGCGCTCGGAGGCCTTGGTGCGCGGCCATGGGCCGGTCTCGAACGCCTTGTGCGCGGCCTGGACCGCCGCCTCGACCTCCGCTGCGCCTGCCTGCGCGTAGCGGGACACGACAAAACCATGGCCGGGGCTGACGCGCTCGACACTGCGGCCGTCACGAGCGTCGACATGCTTGCCGTCGATCAGAAGCTTGTAGGCCTTCGGCGCCTGGGACGCCTCTTTCGGCATGGCAATGTTGAGCGGTGCGTTCATCATGTCTTCTCTAGGATCTCGAAAAGGCCGGCTTCTGCTTGGCCTTGAAGGCGCCGACGCCGGCTTTGAGGTCGGCGGTGAGCGCGATGAAGCCGCTGGCCAGCGCCTCGGTCGCGGCCGCGTCTTCCTCGCCCTCGGCAACGCCGATCATCAGCTTGGCGGCCTCGGTCGCCAGCGGGCCACGCTCGGCGATCTTTTCGGCCCAGGCTTTGGCTTCGTCGAACGCCTTGCCGGTTTCGACCAGCCGGTCGACGATGCCGTGCGCGAGCGCGTCCGGGGCGAGAAAAACCTCGCCGCCGATCGCCATACGGCGCACGATCTGTGCACCGAAGCGCCGCACCGCCCGCTGCGTGCCCGACCATCCGGGAACGACGCCGATCGAGGTTTCCGGGAAGCCGAGCTTCACCTGCGTTTCAGCGACGCGGAAATCGCAGGCCGCGGCCAGTTCCAGCCCGCCGCCCAGCGCATGGCCGGACAGAACCGCAATGGTCGGCTGCCTGAGCCGCGCCAGCCGGTCGAAGACGCGGTGGCCGTAGCGGACCCATTGCACCTGGAAGTCGGCGGCGCTCATCGCGCCCCAGGCTTCGACGTCGCCGCCGGCGCTAAAGCCCTTGCCTTCGCCGCAGATGAGCACCACGCGGACGCCCTCGGCCAGTTCCGCGTCGTCAAGCGCCGCTTCCAGCGCGCGCAGCATCGGGATGTCGAGCGCGTTGAACTTTTCCGGACGGCGCAGCGTGACGATGCCGATCGCGCCGTCCTTTTCGAAAGTGACAAGCTCAGTCATGCTTGCCTCCGAGCGAAGCACCGCCGTTAAGCGACAGGCCGATCGGCCGGTCTTGGTAAAGCGCCGCAGGCGTGACCTTGAGGTCATTGGCGACGCCAAGCGGGATCTCGGCCTGCGCCAGCACATCGCGTTCGAGGTCGACGCCAGGGGCAAGCTCCGTGACCATCAAACTGTCCGGCGTCAGCTTCATGACGCAGCGCTCGGTGACATAGGTGATGTCCTGCCCTTGAGCGACCGCGCGTTTTCCCGAGAAGGAGATGTGCTCGACCTGTTCGACCACCTTCTTGACCTTGCCTTCCTGGTCGATGCGGATCGCGCCATTGGCCAGCGAGAGTTTCGCGCCGGCATTGAAGAAGCCGGAGAAGACGATCTTCTTCGCCCGCGACGTGATGTCGACGAAGCCGCCGGCGCCGGCCGTGACATGCGGCCGCGCCGAAAGCTTCGAGACATTGACCGAGCCGTGGCGGTCGATCTGCAGGAAGGAGAGCAGCGAGGCGTCGAAGCCGCCGGCCTGGAAATAGATGAACTGGTGCGGCGAGGGCATGATTGCCTCGGCGTTGGACGCGCAGCCGAACTTGAAGTCGAGCAGCGGCACGCCGCCGACCGCGCCCTGCTCGATCACCCAGGTGACCTTGCCGTGCTGGCCTTCCTCCAAGAGGATGCGCGGCACGTTGGCGGAGATGCCGAAGCCGATGTTGACGGCCATGCCGTCGCGCAATTCCATGGCGACGCGGCGCGCGATGACCTTCTGGATGTTCATCTCCGGCGTGCGGAAACTCGACAGTGGCCGGAAGATTTCGCCCGAGATCGCCGGGTCGTAAGGCGTCTGCGTCGTCTGCAACTGGTCGGGCGCAACCACGATATGGTCGACCAGCACGCCGGGAACGCGCACGTCATGCGGCTTCAGCGTGCCGTTCTCGACGACGCGCTTCACCTGCGCAATGACAATGCCGCCATTGTTGCGGGCAGCCAGCGCCTGCTCCAGCCCGCCGAGATAGGCGCCTTCATGCTCGTAGGTGAGGTTGCCGCGCTCGTCGGCGGAGGTGGCGCGGATGATCGAGATGTTGGGCACGATCGCGCGGAAATAGAGCCATTCCTCGCCGTCGAACTGCTGCACCGACACGATCGGCTCGCTGGCGGCGGCGTTCATGGCGCAGCCCTGGTGGCGCGGATCGGCGAAGGTGTCGAGGCCAACCTTGGTCAGCACGCCGGGGCGCTTGGCGGCGGCCTCGCGGTGCATGTCGAACAGGATGCCGGAGGGCACATTGTAGGCGGCAACGGAATTGTCGCCGATCATCTTCCAGATCTGCGGCGGCTCGGCGGAGGAGGGGCCGGAGGGATAGGAGCCGCACAGCGTGCGCTTCAACAGGCCGGGCTTTGCGAGATGGTCGATGCCCTTGATTCCATACATGTCGCCGGCGGCGATCGGGTGCAGCGTCGTGATATTCTTCGGGTGGCCTTCCGCGTCGAAGCGCTCGCCGATCGCGGCAAGCACGGCGTCCGGGCAGCCAAGGCCGCTCGACGACGACACCGAGACGGTCATGCCGTCCTTGATCAGGCTGGCGGCATAAGCCGCCGAGACGAGCTTGCTCAATCGAGGCTCCCAAGTTGGGAGTCGATGGTCACGGCCTTGCCGGTCTTCGACGATTGCAGCGCGACCTCGGCCGAAGCCAGCGACCAGATGCCGTCCTCGCCGGTGGCGGCAGGCTGGCCTTCGCCGCGGATCGCGGCGTGGAACTGGCGGACCGAGCGCGTGTAGAGGTCCTCGCGGTCGAAGCTCAGTTCTTCTTCGCCCTTGGCCGTGCGCAGCAGCACCGAGCCGATCGGCTTCTGCGTCATCACATTGGCGGCGATGAGCGAGCCTTCCGTCCCGTGCACCTCGAAGCCAGTGCCGGCATATTTTGTCGTGAAACCTTCGTGCGATTGGGCGATGACGCCGGACTTGAAGCGCCAGATGCACATGGCGCCGTCCTCCAGCCCGCTTGCAGCCATGCCGGCCGATTGCGTGAAGGCCGAAACCTCGACCGGATCGTCGCCGAGCACGAAGCGCAGCGTGTCGGCATCGTGCACGGTGATGTCGAGCACCACGCCGCCGCCGGCCTCTGGCCTGGTGATACGCCAGCCTTGCAGGTTTTCCGGCAGAAAGACCGAGTGGAAGACGCGCGCCGCGACCGGCTTGCCGATGCGGCCGGCGGCGATCGCCTCGCGCATCGCCCGGTGCGCGCCGGCATTGCGCAGATGGTGATTGGTGCCGAAGACGATGCCGGCTTCTCTGGCCGCCGCGACCATCTTGCGCGCATCGGCGCTGGTCAGCGCCAGAGGTTTCTCGCACAGCACATGCTTGCCGGCCTTGATCGCGGCCATGCCCTGTTCGAGATGCAACTCGTTGGTGGTGGAGATGTAAACGGCGTCGATGTCCGAGTTGAGCAGGGCGTCGACAGTCGAGACAGCGGCAGGAATGCCGTTCTCGCGGGCATAGGTCTCCGCGCGCTCCGCGTTCGAACTCATCACAACCGCGACCTCGCCATCGGCCTGCACGCGGATGGCGTTGATCATGAACTGCTTGGCGATCGTGCTGGCGCCGATCAATCCCCATCGCACGCTCATGCCGCGTCTCCCACCTGGCTGGTGCGGTCCGGACCGCTGCTTTCCCGCACGACGAGGCTGACGGCGCCGATATGGTCCTCGGCGCGCGTGGTGCGCGACTGGATCATCTTCAGCACGACATGGGCGGCGCGCTCGCCGAGCCCCGCGGTATCGACGGCAACGCTGGTCAGCGCCGGGCTGTAATGCTCGGCCTCGGCGACGTCGTCGAAGCCGACGACGGCGAAGTCCGCTCCCGCCTCGAGGCCGCGTTTGCGCAGCGCCAGAATGACACCGAAGGCAACCGCGTCGTTGAAGCAAAGGGCCGCCGTCGGCGGATCGGGCATGGCCAGCGCCGTCTCCAGGCAGGCCATGCCGCCCTTGCGGCTGGTCTCGCCCTCGACGATCGTCCGGTCGGCAACAGGGATGGCGAACGCTTCGCAGGCTTCCAGGAAACCGCCCAGACGCTCCTGATAGACGACGAGGTCGGACGAGCCGCCGAAGAAGGCGAGGCAGCGATGGCCCTTGCGGATCAGGTGCTCGGTGGCAAGGCAGGCGCCGCGACGATTGTCGGGCGCGATTGCCGGTATGCGGCTTTCGGGCAGCCTGCGCATGGCGAACACCACGGGCACGCCCGCCGCTTCGATGCGCCGGAAAGCCCCAGGCGTCGTGCCGCGCGCCGGCGAGACGATCAGCCCGGCGACACCCTGCTCCATCATCGACTTCAGCACCTCTTCCTGGCGCACCGGATTCTCCGCCGTGTTGGCGATGAAGGGGACTACGCCGGCCGCCTGGAAGACGCGCTCCATGCCGACCGCAAGCTCGGCGAAGAAGGGATTGGTGAGATCGTTGATCACCATGCCGATGACGTTGGAATGGGCCTTGCGCAGATTGGCGGCGCCGCGGTTGTAGACATAGCCGACATCCTCGATCGCCTTGCGCACCTTGGTCGCGGTTTCAGGCCGGATCAGCCCGCTGCCCTGCAGCACGAGCGACACCGTCGATTTGGACACGCCGGCCTCGCGGGCAATGTCCAGGATCGTCGCCTTGGCCCGGCTGGCCATCCTCGTTCCGTCCTCCGCGGTTTTGAGCAAGTTTTATTGGAACGTTCTAATCACCGTTCCAAATCAGAGTCAATCGTGATTCCCGCGAGATTTGAAAAATTGATTGGTCCGGTTCAGAACGCCCAGCAATGCAAGCAATTCTCCACGGCAGGACCATGCCCTTCCAGCTCGAATCCCAAGAATCATAAACCTTCTTGATTTATTGGAACGTTCCATTTATAGGAGCCGCAACGGGAGAGTTCCATGGACATCATCTTGCCTGCGGCAAACGGCGACCGGACCAACTACCGGCTTGTCGGAAAGCCGGTCGAGCCGAGCAAGAGCGCGCATTTTTCGCGCATCGCCTATGCCGCCGCCCATGTCGTCGCCGACCCCATCGCCATGACCAATCCGTGGTCGCGGCCAGCGGTCGACTGGGACAAGACCATGGCGTTCCGTCATCATCTGTGGCGGCTCGGCTTCCGCATCGCCGAGGCCATGGACACGTCTCAGCGCGGCATGGGTTTCGACTGGGCGAGCGCCAAGGAACTGATCCGCCGCTCGATTGCCGAAGCCAGGACAGTGCTCGGCGCCGACCTTGCTTCAGGGGCGGGGACCGATCACCTGGCGCCGGCGGCGGCCAAAACGCTCGACGACGTCATCGGCGCCTATGAGGAGCAGTTCGGCTTCATCGAAGGCAAGGGCGGCAAGGCGATCATGATGGCGAGCCGCGCGCTGGCGGCGGTGGCAAGGGGGCCGGAGGATTATGTCCGCGTCTACGACCGCATCCTGTCGCAGGCCTCCGGCAAGGTCATCCTGCACTGGCTGGGCGACATGTTCGACCCGGCGCTCAGGGGTTATTGGGGCAGCAGTGATTTCGACGCGGCGCTGGATACGGTCGTGGCCATCATCGAGCGCCATGCGGACAAGGTCGAGGGCATCAAGATATCGCTGCTCGATGCCGGCAAGGAAGTGCAGTTGCGCGACCGGCTGCCCGAAGGCGTCGTGATGTTCACCGGCGACGATTTCAACTACCCGGAGCTGATCGCCGGCGACGGCAGGCGACATTCGCATGCGCTGCTCGGCATCTTCGACGCCATCGCGCCGGTCGCCAACGCCGCGCTGGCGAAGCTGGCGCAAGGCGACAAGGCCGGTTACGACGCGCTGATGGCGCCGACCGTGCCGCTGTCGCGAAAAATCTTCGAAGCGCCGACCGAATACTATAAGGCCGGCATCGTCTTCATGGCCTGGCTGAACGGGCATCAGGACCATTTCACCATGGTCGGCGGCATGCAGTCGGCGCGCGGCATATGCCATTATGCGGACGTGTTCCGCCTCTCCGACCAGGCCGGCCTGCTGGCCGATCCCGACCTTGCCTCCGCCAGGATGAAGAGCCTGCTGGCGACGGCCGGCATGTGAATCGATCGCCCCGCGGCGATTTGCGTTCCGCCGGCAAACCTGTATTCGCTTGCCAAAATCGCGTTGCACCAAGGCGGACTATGGGTGAGCAGATGGAAGTTCCCGGCTTGAGGGGGCGGGTGGCGGTCATTACCGCGGCCGGCCAGAACATCGGCAAGGCCGTCGCCCTGGCGTTCGCTCGAGCGGGGGCGCACATCGTGATTACCGGCGGTAACGACCTGGCCAAGATCGAGGCCGTGGCGGATGAGGCGCGATCCTTAGGCGTCGAGGCGATGGCGTCGATCTGCGACGGCACCGACGAGACTGCCATGAACGCCTTGATCGAAAGGGCGGTCGCGGAACTCGGCGGCGTCGACATCGCGGTATCCTGCGTCGGGATAAGACCGCATCAGCCGATCGCGGAGATCACCCTTCAGGACTGGCAGAAGGTGATGAACACCAATCTCGGATCGGCTTTCATCCTGACCCAGGCGGTGCTTCCGCACATGCGCAGGAGGAAGTATGGCCGCCTGCTTTACATGGCGGGCACGGACGCCCTTTTCCCGCTGGCAAACAGGGCGCATGTCGTCGCCGCGAAGCACGGCATGCATGGCCTGGCGAAGGCCGTGGCGCTGGAGTGTGGGCCGGATGGGGTGACCGCCAACAGCATCGCGCCTGGGTGGCTGGATACGGACCGGAACGCGGCGTGGTATCCCGATCTCGCGGCAACCTACGAGCATGTGAGAGCCACGGTGCCGCTCAGGACGTTGGGGACCGCCGAGGACGTCGCCAATGCTTGCCTCTATCTCGCATCGGACATGGGCAAGTTCGTCACCGGACATTTGTTGCACGTCAACGGCGGCGAGTTCATGGTGTAGGACCGCAATCGGCAGGGGGGCGCGTCGGCGTGAAGGGATACTGGCTCATCGTCGGAACCGAGATCTCGGACCAGGAAGCGCAGGCCGAATATGCCCGGCTCTGGAAGCCGATCGGCGAAAAATATCAGGCACGCACCAACACGACGAAACAGCCGCCGCTGCTCGTCGAGGCGCGTGACGCCAAGCGCATGGTGCTTGTGGAATTTCCGTCGCTGGACATTGCCAAGGCCTGCTATGCGGATCCGGCCTATGCGGAAGCCACGCGCTTCGCGCTGAAGGCGTCGAATCGCACGCTTGTGATGTTCGAGGGGGATCTCGGATAGAGGTGCCGCCAGGCGCCAAACGCAGGGGATATGTGCCGGCAACGTCCTGAGTTTATGAGAAGGATGGTGGGCGTGACAGGATTGAACTTGTGACTGCGGCTATGTCAATGCAGTGCGTTCTCGGACTTCATTGCAGAATCCGCCGCAAAAGAACGTTAACCGAGCAAAAACATTCGAACATATCTGTGCCGCGACACGGTGGTGGCAAACTCCTAGCGCAATTCGAGGGGAAAGCCTGAGTCAATCAAGCGCAACCTTCTTTCGCGAAGCACGTTAGAACCCAGCTGATCGTCGGGGGGAGCGCGCAATGGACAGAATCGGTAACCGCGGCAATGGTTTTGAGGCATTTATGGTCTTCATGATCGGCCTCGCCCTGATAGGCGCTAGCATATCGATCGACTTCACCGGCCTCTAACAAGGCTCGCCGGGCCGGTGGACTTCAGAAAACTGACATGCCCGGTCTGCCAGGGCGGCGGGAGGGTGTTTGCATGCAGCCGGTGGAAGACGACGGGCGGAACCTGCTGCCCGGCCGGCACTCACCAGCAAGGTTGCCCGAGGCGCACAGTTAGGTGCACCCCTTGCGAGGGAACCGGCATCAGAAGATGGGTGCTGGAAGATTAGCCGCTGGCGCCACGGAACAGAATGCCGATTTCGGCTTCGGCCAGTGTGATCTGATAGCGCTGTTTGGATCTGTTCGAGTAGATGTCGTCAGCAATAATCGAGACGGTCACATCGCCGTTGTCGCTAATCTGCACATCGTCGAGCCGCAGCGGCGCCGAGTATATGCATTTCGCTGATCCTTG
Organism: Mesorhizobium sp. M2A.F.Ca.ET.042.01.1.1; assembly: GCF_003997405.1. Classification (NCBI taxonomy): domain Bacteria; kingdom Pseudomonadati; phylum Pseudomonadota; class Alphaproteobacteria; order Hyphomicrobiales; family Phyllobacteriaceae; genus Mesorhizobium; species Mesorhizobium sp. M2A.F.Ca.ET.042.01.1.1. The sequence goes on along the minus strand of NZ_RZRX01000055.1, from coordinate 12,761 downwards.
CCTTCGCGCGGGCTGAGTAGATAGCCGCATTTAGGACATCCTCTGCTGTTGCAGGATACCGGGTGCAAGACGGATGCCACCACTTCGGTCCCAAAATGGAGCAAGGCAACAGCCCGCAGACTGCAGAAACTAACAAGCCTACCCCCATCTTCCTCCTTATGGATACATGCCATGCAGTTCAGCACGGCCGTATATCTTCGTTAGCCGGTGAGTTGTTTTGAGTCCGAGCCCTCACTGGTCAGGCCCGGTGTGATTGCTGGCCTACCCCGTCAGCCCGCCGGGCCGCTCCCGGCCTCCGTCGCCGACTGCGGATGTACCAGCGGCGACGGAGCTGGCCCTTGGGCACTAGGGGAAACTGGCACTCATCAAGCTGGCGCCTCGGCCAGTTTCTCGATGGATAAAAATTTGGGACGTCCGTTCACCCTATCTAAATTAGATAGCCCTCATATTTGCATGATCGGAAGTCAGGGCTTATGAAAGATGCAACGGGTAGCGAGTTTTCTACGTGACGATTCCGGAGCAACGGCCATCGAGTATGGTTTGATTGCAGCGCTTATCGCCTTGGGAATCATGGTTGGGGCAACCTCACTGGGCGGCGCGCTAAATGCCGAGTTTGTGTCGATTGCCACGACGCTTAACGGCGCCGGCTCGCCGTGAGGGTGCCCCAGGCTTTACTGACAGGGCGTCCAGCCATTCCGGTGTTCCAGTGTCACGGCGTGGTTCGTGAACTGCAGGTTCCGATCGTCTCGGCCGGCGGCGCGGCACTCGTGGCAGTAGATGATTTTCAGCAGATCCCAGTGCAGACAGGGCTGGTCCGGGCCGAACCGCCTGGCCAGCGCGGCGACGTCAACAACCGCGCGGCGCTGGCAGCCGAAGCGGTGGACGACAAGCCCGTGCCGGCGGCCAGTTTGCCGCCCAGCGTGGCTTCTGAAAACGGATACTCCTTGCCCATGGCGATTTCCAACGAGGTCGCCCACCCGGGTGGCTATCTATCTGGAGAATCGCTCCTTGAGTGCCCTGCTCTAGGAAATTTCTTAGGATCCGTTGATTTGGGGCCAAGTCGAAGTGATTGAGCCTTAGGCCCAGGTGCCTGCGGTCGCTCAGCCTAATTTAGCGATTGCTAATACGCTTCTAGATTGCGTGAGCGGGAGGAAACGGTTGCCACCTAGCCAACCCGCATGGCCGGTACAGCACATCTCCAAACCCCGGTGCGCACCGCTGTCGTGCCGGCGGCGCGCTTTTTACACCCGTCGGGAGGTTTTCTGTGCCATTTCTGTGCCACGCGGCACAAGGGCTTAGCTAAGCTATTGAAAGGATGGTGGGCGTGACAAGGATTGAACTTGTGACCCCTGCAATGTCAATGCAGTGCTCTCCCGCTGAGCTACACGCCCATCCGACGCCGCGCATACACCACTTTTGATCCGGCACGTCAATAGCGGGAATGTGGAAAGACGGCTTCCGTTTGTCGCATCGGCGAAGCGCCTGCCGACGCGAGGATCGATGCAGGCCTCATGCGGCCTGCAGCATCTTCTCGACCTCGTTGACGAGATCGCGCAGGTGGAAGGGCTTCGACAGCACCTTGGCGTCCTTGGGCGCCTTGGAATCGGGATTGAGCGCGACGGCGGCGAAGCCGGTGATGAACATCACCTTGAGGTCGGGGTCGATCTCGGTGGCGCGGCGGGCAAGCTCGATGCCGTCCATCTCCGGCATGACAATGTCGGTCAGGAGCAGCGAGAAAGGCTCCTCGCGCAGCCGCTCATAGGCGCTGGCGCCATTGTCGAAATCGCTTACCTGGTAGCCGGCGCGTTCCAGCGCCTTGACGAGGAAGCGGCGCATATCGTCATCGTCTTCCGCCAGCAGAATGCGTGCCATCATGTCCCGTCCGAATCACCCGCCCCAAGCCTGCCGCCGGGCTAGGCCGTTAACCATCCTGTATATGAGATGGAGCCGGTAAACATCAAGTGAATGAAGGGCATGCCAGATGCGGTTCGAGGCGCGGTTTTGCCGCCTGAAATGCTGGACATGCCGCACGCAAGGTGGCAAGTTTTGCGTCATGACGCAGTGCTTCATCCTGGTTCATAAAAATTGAAGACGGCAGCCGAGGATTTTTCGGTCGTTCCACCCTTCGAAATCCGATCGGGCGCCGAGCAGCGCGTCCCTTTCCTGTTCAACTCGCCGCATAGCGGCCGCCACTACCCGGAGCGGTTCCTGGCCATGGCGCGGCTCGACCGCAACGCCATCCGCCGGTCGGAGGACTGCTATGTCGAGGAACTGTTCGGCGGCGCCGTGCCGCTCGGCGCGCCGCTGCTGGCGGCGAACTTTCCGCGCGCTTATCTCGACGTCAACCGCGAGCCCTGGGAGCTCGATCCGCGCATGTTCGCGGAGCCGGTGCCGTCCTTCTGCAACATCCGTTCGGCGCGTGTCGCCGGCGGGTTGGGCACTGTGCCGAAACTGGTCGGCGAGGGGCTCGACATCTATCCCGGCCGGCTGCCTTTGGCCGAGGCCGTCGCGCGCATCGAAGCGGTGTACAAGCCTTATCACGAGACGCTGAAGCGGCTCCTAACCAGGACGCATGCCAGGTTCGGCTATGCCGTGCTGATCGACTGCCATTCGATGCCAGCCTCGATCCGCGTCGGCGACAATGGCGTTCGGCCCGACTTCATCATCGGCGACCGGTTCGGCATCTCGGCCTCGCCGGCGCTCACCGAGATGGCGATCAGCCTGCTTGTCGGCATGGGCTACACGGTCGCGCACAACAAGCCCTATGCCGGAGGCTTCATCACCGAGCATTACGGCAGACCGGCGCGGCATCTGCATGCGCTGCAAATCGAGGTCAATCGCGGGCTTTACATGGACGAGCGGACGTTCCAAAAGTCGGCCGGCTTCGACGCCCTGGCTTGCGACCTGACCCGCTTCTCGGCCGATCTGATGTCGATGCCCGACCATCATTTCGTCGATTTGCCGCTTGCGGCGGAATGACGGCGCGCCCGAGTTCTTGATAAACGCAATTCCGGACGGAAACCCGCCTCACGCTTTTCCTGGAATTGCTCGAAAAAAAGACCGCATCGTTTTCACGACACGGTCGAAGTCTAGGGAGGAAACGCCCAAGGAGGGCATGGACAGGAAAACCTGTCCGATGACAAAATTATTGTGCGGCGCACAAATGTCAATCGACAGCTGGGTTTTTTAATTCAATATGATGTGGAAATTCCGCTTCGGCGGTTCAGTTGTGGCATTACGGCAACAGAAAGCGGGCGCCTGACCGGTCTTCAGCGCGCCTGTTCTGCGACAAAGAGCGGCTGGCAAGAGCCGCGATGGGGAGAGCGACTTGGACATCAGCACCGATTTCATGCGGCGTGTAGCGCATGCCGCCGCAGCGGAAACCTTGCCGCGCTTCCGCAGCCAGGGGGTGGTCGTCAACAAGGAGGCGGGAAGCTTCGACCCGGTCACGGAGGCCGATCGCGAGGCCGAGCGCGCGATCCGCGCGCTGATCTCTTCCGAATATCCCGAGCACGGCATCCTCGGCGAAGAGCATGGCAGCCAGAACCTCACCAGCCGGCATGTCTGGGTGATCGACCCGATCGACGGCACCCGCGCCTTCATTTCCGGCATCCCGGTCTGGGGGACGCTGGTCGGGCTGACCGTCGACGGCGATGCGGTCGCCGGCATGATGTCGCAGCCTTTCACCGGCGAACTGTTCTACGCCAACGCGTCCGGGTCGCACTATGAAGGACCGGGCGGGCCGCGCAGGCTCGCGACGCGCAAGACGACCGAACTCGCGCAAGCGACGCTGTTCACGACCACGCCGGCCCTGTTCAAGGGCGATGCGCGCAAGCGCTACGACCAGTTCGAGACAAAGGTCCAACTCGCCCGCTACGGCACCGATTGCTATGCCTTCGCCATGCTGGCGGCGGGCAGCGTCGACATCGTCACCGATCCGGGCCTGAAGCCCTACGACATCGTGGCGCTGATCCCGATCATCGAAAAGGCCGGCGGCGTCATCACCACTTTCGAAGGCGGCCCGGCAGAGAGGGGTGGCGATATATTGGCTGCGGCGACGCCGGAACTGCATGCCGCGGCAATGGCGGCGCTGCGCGGCTGATTCATCCTCGCCGCGGCCTGGTTTCGACTGCGATCAGGGAGCGTCGCCGGTGCCTGGAATGAAGGCATCAAAGGCGGCGAGCAGCTGCTCGCGGTAGATATCCCTCTCCTGCAGGATCTCGTGCTCGGCGCCGTCGATCATCAACAGCGAGCCGACGCGCAATTTCCTGGCATAGGCTTCCACGGCCTTGGTCGAGACCACTCGGTCGGCGCCGGCGGCCACGATCAGCATCGGCACCTTGACCCTTGCCATGAAATCCGGATCGCTGACGGCTTCCGCGGCCGCGGCTGCGGCCTTCAGCCAGCGGATGGTCGGGCCGCCGAGCGCGAGCTGCGGCCAGGCCTCGTAGATTCCGACATTGCGCCGGTAGCGCTCGGGATCGGAAGTTACCTTGTTCACCTCGAAAGCCGGCGGCACTTTCGGACGCGGACCGATCGCCGCGTAGAGCCAGCCGAGGCCAAGCGCGCAGAAGATCGCGCACACGCGCCGCACGGTGGCGATCGAGACCGGCATGTCCGGCACCTCCAGAAAAGGCGCCAGCAGCACCATGCGCCGCACCCGATTGACCATGGACGGCGAGGCAAGCAGCGCGATCACCGCCCCGGTCGAGTGGGCAAGGATATAATAGGGGCCGCGGCAGTCGGGCAGCACGATCTCCTCGAAGAATTGCTCGAGGTCGCGCGCATAGTCGCGGAAGCTACGGACATGGCCACGCTGTCGGTCGCGCAGCAGGCGGCTGGAGTCGCCCTGGCCGCGCCAGTCGAGGATCGCGACGCCGAAGCCGCGATCGGCGAGATCGCGGATGGTCTCGAAATATTTCTCGATGCATTCGTTGCGCCCGGTCAGCAGAACCACCGTGCCCAGCAGCGGGCGGGCGACGGCGGCAAAGACGCCGTAGCGGATCTTCTTGCCGTCGGGCGTTGTGAAGAAGCCGCCAGCGGCGTTCCGCGGCGCGGGATTGTCCTCGGTCAGATGGAAAAGATCCGTCATTCGGCGAGTCGCTGGTTGTTCTTTGCCCGAGCGGGCAAGGCGTCGGCATGGTGATAGACGGCCAGGCGGCAAAAGCAAAGGCGCCGCAACGCAACCGCCTTGAATGGGAAGGCCGGAAGTGCCTGCGGCGCACTTCCGGCCTCTGTCGATCCGGGAGGAAGGGACGTTGCACCCGGTTCGGCCTCGTCGTGGCGCCAAGAAAAAAGGCGCCGCTTGTCTCTTGTCTTGACGCAATTCCGGTCGGAAGGCGCCTCGCGCTTCTCTTGGAATTGCTCCAACTTGACCAAAGCTAGCGCCGAGCGGCTGAACGGATGCCGAAGCTGCGGTTCATCCACCGTTCATCAACTTGGCCGCATTGCGGCGCTGAAAAAACCTTGAAATGGGTTTTTGAGCTTCCCAAATGAAGGTTGCGGCCGCCGATTGTCGGGGTCGCTGGCCTATCCGGAACGCCTTTCGAGGGTTTCGCACCGGGTCACACGCAAACCATGTTGCTCAACAGGAGAACACCTCATGCGTCACGTTGATTTTTCCCCGCTTTATCGTTCGACCGTCGGCTTCGACCGGCTGTTCACCATGCTCGATTCGCTCGGCCAGCCCGAGACCGCGCAGACCTATCCGCCCTATAACATCGAGCGCACCGGCGAGAACGCCTATCGCATCTCGATGGCCGTTGCCGGCTTCTCGGAAAACGAGATCTCGATCGAAGCCCACCGCAACGTGCTGACCGTCAAGGGTGAGCGTAAGGAAGAGGGTAATGGCGAGGGTTCTGAGCTGCTCTATCGCGGCATTGCCTCGCGCGCTTTCGAGCGCCGCTTCCAGCTCGCCGACCATGTCGAGGTCGAGGGCGCCACGCTGAAGAACGGCCTGCTCTTCGTCGACCTCAAGCGCAACATCCCCGAGGAGCTGAAGCCGCGCAAGATCGCGATTACCCAGTCCTCGGACAAGGCCAAGCAGATCGAGGCGAAAGCGGCCGCGTAATCCGCGGACTTTTTCCAGACAACGTCTCCCTCCCGAGACGAAAGCGGCGCCGCGAGGCGCCGCTTTTTATTGGTGCTCCCGGCTACCGGCCTTTCTTTTGAAGCTGCGGCGGAGCGTGAAGGACTCTCCTGGTTGACCAGCCGCGTCGTCGAGCCGAGCGGCGGCTCGGTCATGGCAGGACGCTCAGCCGAGCAACTGGCCGAGGCGGTCGATCTCCTCGGTCTTGGTCGCGAAGCTGGCGACGAAGCGGTAGATCGCTTCATTGTCGCCGAGATGGCCCTCGAATCCTGAAGGCACGCCCCATTCATGGAATTTGGCGCCGGCCGCCCGCAGATTTTCAGCCGTGGCGCGGTCCAGGATCGCGAAGACCTCGTTGGCTTGCGGCAACCAGGCGAGCCTGCCCGCCGGTGCATCCTCGATCGTCTCGGCCAGATGCGCTGCCATTTGATTGGCGTGCCCGGCCATCCTCAGCCACAGGTCGTCGGTGAGATAGGCTTCGAACTGGGCCGAGATGAATCGCGCCTTGGAGAAGGTCTGCCCGGCGCGCTGACGCTGCAGGCGCAGGTCCTTAGCGACATCCGGATTGAGGATCACCACCGCGTCGGCCATCCAGCAGCCATTCTTGGTGGCGCCGAAGGAGATGAGGTCGACGCCGCTCTTCCAGGTCATTTCGGCCGGGCTGACGCCGGTCGCGGCAATCGCATTGGCGAAGCGCGCGCCGTCCATGTGCAGCGGCAGCTTATGGCGGCGGCTGACCTCGGCGATCGCCTTGACGTCGTTGACGCTGTAGACCGTGCCGACCTCGGTCGCCTGGGTGATGGTGACCGCCATGGGCTGGCCGGCGGGAGCCAGATCCTGCGAATACCGCTTGATAGCCCGGTCGAGAGCTTCGGGATTGATGCGCCCCAACGGCCCGGGAACCGGCGCCATGCGCGCGCCGCCCGTGTAGAAACCCATCGCGCCGAACTCGTCGACATTCATATGCGCTTCGGAGTGGCAAAGCGCGATGCCGCCGATACGGTTCAACGCGGCCATCGAAAGCGCGTTCGCCGCGGTGCCGGTCGCGGCGAAGAAGACCTCCACCTCACGCTCGAAAATCTCGTTGAAGCGTCGATAGACGGCCCGGTCCAGATCGCCGTCGCCATAGGCGGTCGCAACGCCGTCGGCGTGGCGCGCTAGGTTGGCCGAAATGTCGGGATGGACGCCCGCCCAGTTGTCGGAAGCAAAGAACATCGAGAGGTCCGTATGGTGATTGGCAAAAGCGGCGGGACTTGACCGCTTCGGCGGGAGAAGCGCAAGGGCCAATCGCCGGCAAAGCGGTGAAGCCAGTGTATCGCCTCGAAAGCCCGGACCAAAGCTTGCGTTTCCAGTGTTCGTCACGAAATTATGTGTCGCGTTGCGCCCAAGTTTTTTGTGAATCGGTCTTGTATAGGTTCCTGATTTCTGCCATAAAAAATTTAGGACAGTAGTGCTGTCTTATTTTGTCGCACAAAACAGGCTGGACTGGCGTATCATTGCTGCCATTCCGGCCATTGTCGCGAGCGGCGGGTAGACGGCCCGGCTCTGGCCTGTACGATACCGGATGCGAACCGGGCGTATAGCCGTATGGTTCGATGGATTTCGCGAGACGTGCAGCAAGGATCAAGGGGAAGCCTTGTGCTTCCCAAGGCAAACCAGCGCCCTGAGACAGTCGGGGCCAAGGTGGAGAACGGAGGATAGGACGATGACGGAACTGACGCCATCTGCGATCTACGGCCAGGCCGCGCAGACGAAAGCGGCAGCCGTTAAAAATACCGTCCTGGCCAAAGAGCTGCGAACTGCCAACGGCATGATCGCGCAGGGCCTCTACGACCCGCGCAACGAGCATGACGCCTGCGGCGTCGGCTTCATCGCCAACATGAAGGGCGTGAAGTCGCACCGGATCGTCGAGGACGGTCTGGCGATGCTGGAGAACCTCACCCATCGCGGCGCCGTCGGCGCCGACCCGCTGGTCGGCGACGGCGCCGGCGTGCTGGTGCAGATCCCGGACGCCTTCTTCCGCGAGGAAATGGCGGCCAAGGGCGTCGAACTGCCTCCGGCCGGCCAGTATGGCGTCGGCCATTGGTTCATGCCGCAGGACGCGGCGCTTCGCGCCCATATCGAGGAGATCATCGCCGAATCGGCGCAGTCGGAAGGGCTGCCGCTGATCGGCTTCCGCGACGTGCCGGTCGACAATTCGTCGCTGTCAAAGGCGCCCGATATCGTGGCCTCGGAGCCGTTCCACCGGCAGGTGTTCATCGGCCGTACGGCCGACATCCCGGATGACGAGGAATATGAGGCTCGGCTCTATTTGCTGCGCAAGGTGATCTCGGGCCGCATCTATGCCGAGAACGACAACAAGGACATCGGCGCCTATTGCGTGTCGCTGTCGGCGCGCACCATCGTCTACAAGGGCATGTTCCTGGCCTACCAGGTCGGCGCCTATTACAAGGACCTCAAGGATCAGCGCTTCGAAACGGCGCTGATCCTCGTTCACCAGCGCTTCTCGACCAACACCTTCCCGTCCTGGAAGCTGGCGCATCCCTACCGCATGGTCGCGCATAATGGCGAGATCAACACGGTGCGCGGCAACAACAACTGGATGGCGGCGCGCCAGGCCTCGGTTGATTCCGAGCTGTTCGGCAACAACATCTCGAAGCTCTGGCCCATCTCCTATGAGGGCCAGTCGGACACGGCGTGCTTCGACAACGCACTGGAGTTCCTGTTCCAGGGCGGCTATTCGCTCACCCACGCCATGATGATGCTGATCCCGGAAGCCTGGGCCGGCAACAAGCTCATGGATGCCGACCGCAAGGCTTTCTACGAGTACCATGCGGCGCTGATGGAGCCGTGGGACGGGCCTGCGGCGGTGGTGTTTACCGACGGCCGCCAGATCGGCGCCACGCTCGACCGCAACGGCCTGCGCCCGGCGCGCTACATCGTCACCGATGACGACCGCGTCATCATGGCGTCGGAAGCCGGCGCGCTGCCGGTGCCGGAGGAAAAGATCGTGCAGAAGTGGCGGCTGCAGCCCGGCCGCATGCTGCTGATCGACCTCGCCAAGGGCCGCATCGTCTCCGACGAGGAGATCAAGTCGGAGATCGCGACCAGGCATCCCTACAAGACCTGGCTCGCCAACACGCAGCTGATCCTGGAAGACCTCAAGCCGGTCGAGCCGCGCGCGCTGCGCAAGGATGTCAGCCTGCTCGATCGCCAGCAGTCCTTCGGCTACACGCAGGAAGACACCAAGCTTCTGATGGCGCCGATGGCTACCACCGGCCAGGAAGCTGTGGGCTCGATGGGCACCGACACGCCGATCTCGGCCATGTCGGACAAGTCGAAGCTGCTCTACACCTATTTCAAGCAGAATTTCGCGCAGGTCACCAACCCGCCGATCGACCCGATCCGCGAGGAACTGGTGATGAGCCTGGTGTCGTTCATCGGGCCGCGGCCGAACATCTTCGACCTGGTCGGCACGTCGCGTCGCAAGCGGCTCGAGGTGCGTCAGCCGATCCTGACCAATGGCGATCTCGAAAAGATCCGCTCCATCGGCCACACCGAGGATCGTTTCGACACCAAGACGCTCGACATCACCTATGGCTCGAACGAGGGCGCCGCCGGGATGCACGGCGCCGTCGATAGGCTTTGCGAGCGAGCCGAGGCGGCGGTCGCCGGTGGCTACAACATCATCATCCTGTCGGACCGCCAGGTCGGGCCCGACCGCATTGCCATTCCAGCTCTTCTGGCCACGGCGGCGGTTCACCACCACCTGATCCGCAAGGGGTTGCGCACGTCGGTCGGCCTTGTCGTCGAATCCGGCGAGCCGCGCGAGGTGCACCATTTCTGCTGCCTCGCCGGCTATGGCGCCGAGGCGATCAACCCTTATCTTGCCTTCGACACGCTGCTCGACATGCACAAGCGAGGCGAACTGCCGGCCGAGGTCGACGAATACGAGGTGGTTTCGCGCTACATCAAGTCGATCGGCAAGGGCATCCTCAAGGTGATGTCCAAGATGGGCATCTCCACCTACCAGTCCTATTGCGGCGCACAGATCTTCGACGCGATCGGGCTGAAGTCCGATTTCGTCGAGAAGTATTTCACCGGCACCGCGACGCTGATCGAAGGCGTCGGCCTGGACGAGGTCGCCGCCGAGACGCTCAGCCGCCATGCGGACGCCTTCGGCAGCGATCCGGTGCTGCGCAACAGCCTCGAGGTCGGGGGCGAATACATGTTCCGCATGCGCGGCGAGGCGCATATGTGGTCGCCGGATGCGGTCGCTACCTTGCAGCATGCCGTGCGCCAGGGCTCCTGGGACACGTTCAAGGAGTATTCGGCGCAGATCGACAGCGCGACCGCGCGGGCGCAAACCATCCGCGGTCTGTTCAAGATCAAGCTGGCCGAAGAAACCGGCCGCAAGAAGGTCGCGATCGAAGACGTCATGCCGGCGGCCGAGATCGTGAAGCGCTTCTCCACCGGGGCAATGTCCTTCGGCTCGATCTCCAGGGAAGCGCACACCACGCTGGCGCGCGCCATGAACCAGATCGGCGGCAAGTCGAACACCGGCGAAGGTGGCGAAGAGGCCGACCGCTATCTGCCGCTGCCGGGCGGCGGCAAGAACCCGGAACGCTCGGCGATCAAGCAGGTCGCCTCGGGACGGTTCGGCGTCACGGCAGAATATCTGGTCAATTCCGACGTCATGCAGATCAAGGTGGCGCAAGGCGCCAAGCCCGGCGAGGGCGGCCAGCTGCCTGGTCACAAGGTCGACGCTACCATCGCCAAGGTCAGGCACTCGACGCCGGGCGTCGGCCTTATCTCGCCGCCGCCGCATCACGACATCTATTCGATCGAGGATCTGGCGCAACTGATCTACGACCTGAAGAACGTCAATCCGGCGGCCGACGTCTCGGTCAAGCTTGTGTCGGAAGTCGGCGTCGGCACGGTCGCGGCGGGCGTCGCCAAGGCGCGCGCCGACCACATCACCATCTCCGGCTATGATGGCGGCACCGGCGCTTCGCCGCTGACCTCGCTCAAGCATGCCGGCAGCCCGTGGGAAATGGGCCTTGCCGAGACGCATCAGACGCTGGTGCTCAACGGCTTGCGCAGCAGAGTCGCGCTGCAGGTCGACGGCGGCTTGCGCACCGGGCGCGACGTCATCATCGGCGCGCTGCTCGGCGCCGACGAGTTCGGCTTCTCGACCGCGCCGCTGATTGCGGCGGGCTGCATCATGATGCGAAAGTGCCATCTCAATACCTGTCCGGTCGGCGTGGCGACGCAGGATCCGGTGCTGCGCAAGCGCTTCAAGGGCACGCCGGAGCATGTCATCAACTTCTTCTTCTACGTGGCGGAAGAGGTGCGGGCATTGCTCGCCGAGATGGGCTTCACCCATCTCGACCAGATCATCGGCGACAGCGACCTCCTGGAAAAGCGCGACGTGATCCAGCACTGGAAGGCGCGCGGGCTCGACTTCTCGAAGATGTTCTTCAAGCCCGACGCGCCGCATGAGGCGCTGCATTGGACCGAGCGGCAGAAGCATCCGATCGACGACGTGCTCGACCGCAAGCTGATCGAACTGGCGAAGCCGGCGCTCGAAGCCAGGCAGCCCGTGACCATCGAGCTGCCGATCCGCAACGTCGACCGCTCCGCCGGCGCGATGCTGTCGGGCGAGGTGGCCAAGCGCTTCAAGCACAAGGGCCTGCGCGAGGACACGATCCAGGTGAAGCTCACCGGCACGGCCGGCCAGTCCTTCGGCGCGTTTCTCGCGCGCGGCGTGTCGTTCGAGCTGGTCGGCGCCGGCAATGACTATGTCGGCAAGGGCCTGTCGGGCGGCCGCATCGTTATCCGCCCGCCGGAAGAGGCCAAGATCGTCGCGGCGGACTCGATCATCGTCGGCAACACGGTGCTCTACGGCGCAACCGAGGGCGAGGCCTATTTCGCCGGCGTGGCCGGCGAGCGCTTCGCCGTGCGCAATTCGGGCGTGGCGGCTGTCGTCGAGGGCGTCGGCGACCATGGCTGCGAATACATGACCGGCGGCATCGTCGTCGTGCTCGGCAAGACCGGGCGCAACTTCGCGGCCGGCATGTCGGGCGGCGTCGCCTATGTGCTGGACGAGAAGGGCGATTTCGCCGAACGCTGCAACATGGCGATGGTCGAGCTGGAGCCGGTCCCGGAAGAGGACGATTTGATGGAGAAGCTGCTCCATCACGGCGGCGACCTCGACCACAAGGGCCGCGTCGACGTGTCGGGCGACATGACCAGCCATGACGAGGAACGGCTCTACCAGCTGATCTCTAACCACGTGCATTACACCGGCTCGGTGCGCGGCCGCGAGATCCTCGAGAACTGGCAGAACTTCCGGCCGAAATTCCGCAAGATCATGCCGGTGGAATATCGCCGCGCTCTGATCGAGATGGAACGCATGCGCATGAGCGTGGCGGCGGAATAGGTATCGGGCATGGCCGGAAAGATGACTTTCCGGCCGGCATCCTCACCAACAATCCTGACCCCGAGAGCATGACCCCGCAAAGCGGGAACTCGGCGAAGGTCATGCTCCAGCAAGGTGCGGTTGCCATGGCGGCCTTATGGGGTTAACGGGTGCGCGACAAAAGCGTGCCTTCGGACAGCAGGGACTGGACTATGGGCAAGGTAACAGGCTTCCTCGAGATCGACCGGCAGG
>NZ_RZRX01000559.1:0-1303 GCF_003997405.1 Mesorhizobium sp. M2A.F.Ca.ET.042.01.1.1 | reverse complement strand
ATTCCCCAACTCTCCGTCCCGCCCCTCAGTTCCTCTCCCTCGCCTCATGCATCAGCAGCGCCGCTTCGGTGCGGTTGCGCACGTTGAGCTTGGCGAGCACCCTAGTCATGTGATGCTTGACCGTCTTTTCCTGCAGCGACAGCCGGGCGGCCACCTCCTTGTTGCTCAGCCCCTCCGCGACCAGCTTCAGGATCTCGGCTTCGCGGCCGGTGAGCTGGGCAAGCGGGTCCGGCTTGCTGCCGGTGGGCTGCAGAAGGTCGGAAAGCAGCCTGGCCGAGAGGCTCGGCGAAACATAGCTCTGGCCGTTGGCGACATCGCGCAGGATCTCGGCCAGCGCCTTGGAGCCGACGCCTTTCAGCACATAGCCGCGCGCGCCGGCCTTCAGCGCCTGGGCGACGTCGGCATTGGTCTCCGACACCGTCAGCATCACGATCTTCTGCTCGGGCATCGCAGAAAGGATGCTGGCAAGCGCGCTGAGACCGCCGCCCGGCATGCTGATGTCGAGCAGGAGGATATCGGGCATGCTGGCGCGCACCAGCCTTTCGGCGTCCTCGGCGCTGGCGCCTTCGCCCACGAGTTCGAAGCCGCCTATCTCGCCGAGGCTGCGCGCAACGCCCTCGCGAAACAGGGGATGGTCGTCGACTATTGCGATGCGGATGGGTGTGCTCACGGTTGCTCCTCGACAGACAAGGTGATCACCAGTCTCGTTCCTCCGGGGCCTGTCAGTGTCTCGAACTGACCGCCTATGCTTTCGATACGTTCCCTCAGGCCCGCAAGCCCAAGTCCCTCGCTTCGGGCCGGGTCGAAGCCGGGGCCGGTGTCCACGACCTCGACGAGAAGCTTGCCGCCTTTCGTCGTGGCCCTGACCTGCTGGCCCTTGCCCTTGCCGTGCCGGAAGGCGTTGTTCAGGCCTTCCTGCACGAAGCGATAGATGCTGATCTTTTCCGAGGTGCCCAGTTCCGGCAAGCGCTCTGGCAGGGTTAGCAACACATTGGTGCTGGTGCGGCGCTCATGCTCGGCCACAGCCAGCCGCAAAATGTCGGCGATGGCCTGGGTCTCGATCTGCGGCAGCACCAGCCCGTTGCAGATGCCGCGTATCTCGCGCATCGCTTCGCCGAGCGTCTTGTGGATTCCGGCGATCTCGGCTTCGCGCAGCGTGCTCGACGTGGCCGGATCGACCAGCGCCGGGCTGTCCATCCTGAGCGCGGCGAGCGCCACAAGTTGCGCCGGCCCGTCATGCAGGTCGGCGCCTATGCGCCGCAGATAGCGCTCGTTGATGGCGGTGGCGCGGCGCGCTCAGGAT
>NZ_RZRX01000558.1:0-1306 GCF_003997405.1 Mesorhizobium sp. M2A.F.Ca.ET.042.01.1.1 | reverse complement strand
CGGCATGCACCTCAGGGCAAATCAAGACTTCCCATGTTCTTGAATCTATTGGTCTTTCTGAAATACACGCCCGTGGCGTTATTCGCATCTTCTGCAATCGATACCAGAATTCGGAAGAGATATTAGAGGCTGCCGGCCACATTGTTGATGCCGCCGCACTGTCTCGCCTTGAAACTGGAGAGCTTCACCAGTAGGGTCCCTTCCATGGGACGCGCGACGATAAAGATCGATTCGAGGGGGCAGTTTGCGGGACACGAAACGTTCCCGCTTCGGCTGCTATGGTTGAAGAAGGCTTTTGATGCAATCGGCGACGGCGCCGAGTCCAGAACATTTCAGGAACAAGATGCAATAACCCGTTTCGGCGTCGGGCGCAATATGGCCGTGTCGATGCGCTATTGGGCGCTGGCTTCGGGCTTCTTCGCCGAAGTTGATCGCATGATTGCGCCAACCGGGCTTGGTCGCGCCATTCTCTCCGATGAGGGCCTCGATCCGTACCTCGAGCAACCAGCGACGATTTGGCTCGCTCATTGGCATATGGCCAGCACGCCTTGGATGACAACAACTGCCTACTACGCGTTTAATTTGCTCAACGCGATCGAGTTTGATCCAGCCATGTTGCTCGACCAGCTCATGGCCTTGGTCGAGAGCAATGGATGGCGGGCAACGCGCGGAACACTTAAGCGCGATATCGAGGTTTTCTTGCGCAGCTATGTGCGGCGCGCGGATACTCTCAATGAAGATGCAGCAGAGCCTCTGTTAGCCGAGCTTGCATTGGTCCGAGAAGCTCGGCTTGGCGGCTGGTACGAGTTCGTTCGCGGTCCGAAGCCGGGCCTCCATGACGCCGTTTTCGCTTACGCGCTTGGTCAGTTCTGGGAACGATCCGGCGGTGCGACGACATTGACGGCTGAACAGATCTGTTATGGAGCAGGCTCGCCGGGACGCGTTTTCAAGCTCGACGAAGACAGCGTGGTTTCCCGACTGATGCGGCTTGACGATCTGACCGCAGGTGCTTGGCAATGGGTCGACACGGCCGGTCTCCGTCAGATTCAGCGCACGTCTGAGTTCGATCCGACGACGGTTCTTTCTATCGCCTACCCACGCAAACCCCACCGTCACATCGCAGCATGAGCAAGCTTTCCAGTATAGTTTCCATTGATCGCCGTTTCGCGCGATCGGCACGGCTCGACGCGGACCTGAACGGCACGCCGCCATTGGTCGGATACGTTCTGCAGGCAAGCGTCGCAAAAGCTCTGCGTACCCTTGGTGAGAGCCAGCGGGACCACCATCAAGGCGCTTACACTTGGAC
>NZ_RZRX01000557.1:0-1314 GCF_003997405.1 Mesorhizobium sp. M2A.F.Ca.ET.042.01.1.1 | reverse complement strand
CTGTAGGCGCGGTCGGCGGCGCTGTGGTGGGCGGAGCCGCCGGCGGCATCGTCGGGGCGCTGACGGAGTCCGGTGTTTCGGAACGTGATGCACATGTCTATGCCGAGGGCGTGCGCCGCGGCGGCAGCCTGGTGACGGCCAGAGTGGATGATCGGCTCACCGGCGAAGCTGAGCGCATTCTGCGCGGGGAGCGTTCGGTCAACCTCGACGAGAGGCGCAGCGCTTATGAAGCCGGTGGCTGGACAGGGTTCGACGCCACCGCAGAGCCCTATGATGACATCGAGGCCGAACGCGACCGCGTTCGTCGAACCACACCGCTCTAAGGAATGCGGCCCCGTCGAACTCTCGACGGGGCCTTTTCCTTGCCGGGCGTCACGCACCCGCTTGGATCGATGCAGGCGGATCAGACCCCCGCGCCTGATCATGGACAGGAACAATCGAGCAGAACCGCAGTTTGAGCGTACACAATGGCTCGAACCACTTTCAATCGATCGACAAGCTGTGAAACTCCTCAAATTGGTCTGGGAAGTTGTGTGCGAGGTAGCGCACCACCTTGGAATTATCCATCAGACGCTCAAAATAACGGCTAGCTGCCACCAGTTCCAGGCTCGCGGAGCCACGCCGTTCCACTGCCCTCAGAAACTCACTGCTTAGCCTGCCAAGTTCTGGCGTCATCGCGCCGAGTTGATCTTCAGACACGTTGGCTATCGTCGTTGGATCGAAACCCTCCGCCAGCAGAGGGCGCGGCGTAAAGGCGATAAGGATCTTTGCGTATGTGAATGTAACCCGCTCCATGGCGACCATCAGTCGGGCAATTTCCATTTGCCTAGCCGGGAGCACATGCCGCAGCAGACCGAAGATCTTCACTTTCACAAAGCAGTCCTGGAGGAAAGCGAGGACGTCCGGGCAAATCCCGCTGACAAGTTGCCGGCCTGCGCTGCTGCCTGCGGGCGACATGCCGGCATGCTTTGCTGTTGCCGCCTCTGACGTAGCGTCGTGTAACCTCTGCACCAGGCAGTTTGGGATGGTGGCAAACCCCTCGGACATGAGCAACGAGAGAAACTCTTTGTCATTCATTATCACGCGAAGCGCTTCGGCCAGACGGACCAGGCAGCGTTCCGCTTCTTCGGTTTCTCGTATGAAATCGCGCTTGCGTCTGCACGCCGCCTTGTAGGCCGGCAACAGCCTGGGCGCGAAGAGCTTCTCCTTCGACCCAGGTTGATCGGCAGCAATTTCGCGGGCGTGTCTCTGGGCGCTGCCGTGCAAAGCCTTGTAGGCAGCTTCGCGGGTCAAACGACGCTTCACCTGCACCAT